>NZ_JBQAJM010000022.1:0-41153 GCF_052030685.1 Cysteiniphilum sp. 19S12-1 | reverse complement strand
CATAAGGAGCGCTGAAACTACGCATTCAGTGCGAGACAAAAACAGCAGTTAAGAGCCATATAAAGTTGGACGTAACAATAGTGATAAAAATACGGTAATCATTAGTTTTAGAGGAAGTGATAATATAACGAATTGGCTACTGGATGCTTTTGTTAAACCATCTTTCTTCAATGGCACTAATACACGAGCACACACTGGATTTCAACTGTATTTGATAGAGATATTGTTGAACAAAAAATTTCTAAATTGGATTGATAGTAATGTAGATAGTAATACTCAAGTTATTATTTCCGGACACAGTTTAGGTGGGGCAGTAGCCACACTTTTTTCAGCTAAAATGCTTATGGATGACACGCTAAAAGCGGATCATTTATCAGTGATTACTTTTGCTGCACCTGCTGCTGGCCAGTATGATTTTGCCGAGTACTTTAAAGATAAATTGGTCAATTACATTTGGGTTGCAAATATTGTTGATCCAGTTGTGTATATCACACAGGCATTTGGCTATCACCATTTTGGTATTTCATCCTTTTTCATGAGTGTTAAAGAAAGCTGGGTAACACACAGCATGGCAAATTACTATCAGCATATTTTCAGCCTTTAGTGTTAGCTAGCACTACAATCATACCATTCCATTTGCACCCAATCATACCAGTAAGTCTGGACTTGGTGGAGCTACAGCTAAGTAATGGATCAAGAATAAGTTGCGTCAGCTAATACCTCTCCCCTTGCGGGATTGCTCGTGCAGCTTAAGCTGCACGGGTGAGGGGGTAATTAAAGCTCAACTTATTTTTGAATTATTACTAAATTGGAAATTATTGATAATTCTTGGTCATCTGTATTATGTTGTTTGGAGACATCGCCATAATACGATCATGATCCTTCAACTACAGTTTACGATAATTGTTTGCACATAACTTTTTAGGTATGTGATTTTTTAAGTAACTCAATTTTTCCTATCGTCATCAGACAAAAGATTATCTCGTTTCTTCAAATAAGTTCCTATAATTAATGATGTCGGTAGCAGATATAAGCAAGATTCTACAATATCATCGAAGTTCTATGTAAAAGAACTGGCGACAACAACAAAAAGTGCAAATAAATATTTTTTGGGAACTTATATCTTTGCCATTTCTTTCGTGTTATGGTGTGGCGGCTACATAGCAATATCGCTATGTACGTAAATCAATAAAGAGATATAAAAAATATGAGTAATAAAGTACAAGGTACCGTAAAGTTTTTTAATAGTGCAAAAGGATTTGGATTTATTCAACCTGATAATGGAAGTAACGATGTTTTTGTGCATATAACAAATCTAGATGCCACTGGTGGGTATTTACAGGATGGTCAAAGCGTTATGTTTGAAACACAGCAAGGTAAAAAAGGACCCGAAGCCATCAATGTTGAGTTGGCATAATGCCTCGCATTAGAGTCGATGATCGTAAACCTTTTGACATAGCGCTAAGACAATTTAAACGCGCATGTGAAAAGGCTGGTATTGTTAAGGAAATGCGAGAGCGACAACATTATACAAAACCTACGGAACAAAGAAAAATAGCCAAAAGAGCGGCAATTAAACGCGCTAAAAAAGAATCAAGAAATGCATTTTCTTCTAGAGCATTTCGCTAAATGAATAACCGTTTTATTCATCCTCGATATTATACGAGCTGGATACTTGTTTTCTGTTTGAAATTATTTGTTCGATTACCCTACAAATGGCAAATGAAGACAGGAAGATTCATCGGCAGAAAGTTTTATAAACTGGCAAAGCGTCGTTATAAAATAACTTATCGCAATCTTCAATTATGCTTCCCAGATAAATCGACAATAGAGCTTGAAAAATTATGCCAGCAATCATTTGAAGCCCTTTGCATGTCTGGCATTGAAACTGTTATTGCATGGTTTATGCCAGATAAAAAATTTAGGAAGATTTATTTGGATAAGCAGTTTTCCAAAGACTTTATTAATCATGATCCTAACCATGCGATGATATTGCTTGGTGGGCATTTTAGCTGCATGGAAATAATGGGCAGGTTAATGGCAAGCAACCTTAAAAATTTCAATGTAAGCTTTATTTATCAAAAGCATAAATCTGATTTTTTTGAGTACATCATGACTTCCTCCCGCAGTCGTTATGCCAAGCTCTGTATTCAACGTAAAAATGTGTTCTCCATCATTAAAAATCTTTTAAGGGGGGAGACTATTTGGTATGCGCCTGATCAAGACTTTGGCAACGAGAGAACTTTGTTTGTTCCCTTTTTCAAAATCCCTTGTGCAACGCTAACGGCTACAAGCTGGTTAGCAAAAAACGGTAAGAGCGACATAATACCATGCTATTACATAAGGAAAAAAGATTTATCAGGTTATGAAATCCATATGATGTCAAAATGGCAAAATTTTCCATCAGGAAATGGCTATGATGATGCTGAGCGATATAATCAATTTTTAGAAAATATAATTTTAAGGTATCCAGATCAATATTTATGGCAACATAGGCGATTTAAAACCAGACCTAATGGGGGAGAAAACCTTTATCAGTAAGATTTTTTTGAAATATGCCCCCTCAGTGCACGTGCCTTAATGCTAGTCCGGTTACGCCGCATAACACATAGGGAAAAAATAGAGTTCTAGCTCTCTACACATTAAACCTAAAATGAACAACATCGCCATCGTGAACAATATACTCTTTGCCTTCTAAGCGCGCTTTGCCGGCGTCTTTGGCACCTTTTTCGCCACTGTATTCAATATAATCATTAAAGCCAATAACCTCAGCACGAATAAAGCCACGTTCAAAATCAGTGTGAATCTTGCCAGCGGCTTGTGGTGCTGTAGCACCGATAGGAATAGTCCAAGCGCGCACTTCTTTCACCCCTGCAGTAAAGTAAGTTTGTAATTGTAGCAGTTTGTAACCTGCGCGAATAACACGATTAAGTCCAGGCTCATCTAATCCTAGATCGGTTAGAAACTCCATTTTTTCATCATCATCTAGCTCAGCAATTTCAGATTCAATGGCAGCGCATACTGCTACAACATCGGCATTATCCGCTTTGGCAAACTCAATGACTTTATCTAGTAAAGGGTTGTTATCAAAGCCAGATTCATCAACATTAGCAATATAAAGTGTTGGCTTGTTTGTTAATAACGGTGTTTGTTTGACCCAAACGCCTTGCTCATCATTAAATGCAAAGCTGCGTGCGGGTTTTTCAGATTCCAAATGTTCTTTTAAGTTTTGATAGAACTCAAGTTGTAGCTTGGCTTCTTTGTTGGCACTTTTAGCAAGCTTCTGCAGGCGTTGAATGATCTTGTCAACGCTTTCAATATCAGCAAGTAATAACTCTGTGTTAATGGTTTGAATATCATCAATCGGATTAACCTGTCCGGCAACATGTACGACATCATCATTATTAAAACAACGGACAACATGCGCTATCGCATCGGTTTCACGAATATTGGCTAAGAATTTGTTGCCCAAACCTTCGCCTTTGGAAGCACCTGCAACAAGTCCTGCAATATCAACGAACTCCATCGTTGCCGCGATAACTTTTTGTGGATTAACAATATTCGACAATTGATCTAGACGTGGATCAGGCACTGAAACCATGCCAACATTTGGCTCAATCGTGCAAAAGGGGTAGTTTTCTGCTTGAATGCCCGCTTTTGTTAATGCATTAAATAGAGTTGATTTGCCGACGTTAGGCAGTCCGACAATGCCGCATTTAAAACCCATATAAAACCCTTATTAATTGTTATTTTATTTCTATTTCTGGTGAAGCTCATTCATCACGCGTTGATGATTGCCCTGTATTATATCGTCTAGATAAGAAATCGCACGTGTAATGCCGTGATCAATGGCAATTTTATCATCCAAAGAGGGTTTGCCTAGTACGTAGCCCACGACTTTATTGCGATCTCCTGGATGATTAATGCCAATACGTAAGCGATGATAATCACGTGTACCAAGAGATACATCAATATCTCGTAAACCATTGTGTCCGCCGTGTCCGCCGCCTTTTTTAAGACGAATTTGTCCACAAGCTAAATCCAGCTCATCGTGTGCAACTAAGATTTCATCTGGCGCTATTTTATAAAATTGCGCTAATTTAGACACCGCTAAACCGCTTTTATTCATAAAGGTATGCGGGTATAAAAGCCAAAGTTTGTTGACGCCAATTTGTGTTTGTGCTGTAGCACCATGAAATTTACCATCACTTGTTAGTGTTAAGTTTAACTTATCTGCAACGGCGTCTAAAAGCCATTGCCCAGCATTGTGGCGCGTGCCTTTATATTGACTGCCAATATTGCCAAGACCAACGATGAGTTTTATTTGTGCCATATTTGTAATACCTTTACTTGATTTCATTACTTAAGATGAAGCCGTATTTTCTAGATTGTAATATTGCTTATTCTTTACTGTCATAATCATCGTAATCTTCATGATCCTCAAAATCATCAAACTCATCATAATCATCAGCAAACTCAAAATAATCGTCATCAAAATCATCGTCTGCATAGCTGTATAAACTCTCAGCATCTTGACGCAAGGTTTGAATGAGGTCTTGCATGTCTTTAGGTGGCTTGGCACTAAACTCCACTAATTCATTACTCACCGGATGAATAAAAGCTAGCTTATAAGCATGCAATGCTTGGCGACCAAAGTCTTTTAGTAGCGTTTGTGCTTCATCAGATAAACCGCGCGCTAATTTTAATCTCGGATTATAAACAGGGTCTCCAACTAAGGGTGCCTTGATATGCGCCATATGTACACGAATTTGATGGGTGCGCCCAGTTTCTAATTTGCAACGAATGCGCGTGTGTGCGCGATAACGCTCTAACACAACAAAATGCGTAATTGCATCTTTGCCCGTGGGGGTCACCGCCATTTTTAAGCGATTATGTGGACTTCTGCCTATTTTGGTTTTGATGGTACTGCCCACCGTAATATAACCTGTGGCAATTGCTTCATATTCACGCTTGACTTGGCGCTTTGATAATTGCGCGACAAGTGATGCGTGCGCTTTGAGACTCTTAGCTGCAACCATTAATCCAGAAGTATCTTTATCCAATCGGTGAACAATGCCTGCTCGAGGCACTTTGGCAAATGCAGGATCATGTGCTAATAGCGCGTTGGATAATGTGCCCGATAAGTTACCTGCCCCTGGATGAACAATTAGTCCCTCAGGTTTGTTGATCACAATGACATCATCATCTTCGTAAATAATATCAAGTGGGATATCCTCAGGTTGCCAATGGTTTTTATCCTCTAGTGCAGCATTAAGTGCAATTTCCTCGCCACCAATGATTTTATCCTTGGCTTTTTTGACTTCGCCATTAACGAGAATGGCGCCTTCTTTTAACCATTTTTGTAATTGTGAGCGTGAGTAGTCACTAAAGACGCTGGATAAACATTGATCCAAACGTTGACCAGCACAGCTTTCAGGTGCAATAACATTTTGCTGAATGTTTTTAGATACGGTATGATGTGGCACAAATAAAATCCTATCAAGACGCCGGTTAAATTGTGCATCATTGTAAACAATAAATGACAAAGGCGGTAATAAATTAAAGGGTAATCGATGAAAAAGATCAGTTTGGCATTAAGCGGCTTGGGCGCGCTTTTGTTAATGGCAGGATGCTCAACCACAACGACTAAGGTATTGCCATATCAAGGCGAGAGCGCTGAATATATTTATGCCAAAGGGCATGAGCAGGTTAAAGATGGCGATTATTATAAAGCGATTGATACCTTTAGATCGTTAAACTCACAATATCCATTCCAAAGTTATACTGAAATGGGTAATTTAGAGCTGATTTATTCTTACTATGAAGATGGGCAACCTGAGATGGCTTTAGGGCTGGCTCGCCAGTTTCTACGTGCTTATCCGACATCAAAGCATTTGGGCTATGTTTATTATATGATGGGTGTGATTAACTATGATAATGGTCGTGGGTTCCTACAGCGGCGCTTACCATACGATATGGCGCAACATGATCCGGCAGCATACTTGCAGGCTTTTAATGAGCTAAAACGCTCGGTGATATTAAGTCCTAAAGCATCTTACGCCGAAGATGCAAGACGCCGTATGGTGCATATTAATAATGTCGTTGCTGAGTATGAATATAACATTGCTAATTTCTACTTTGAGCATGAGGCGTATGTTGCTGCCATTAATCGCGCTAAGATCGTTGTTGAAAAATATCCACAAAGTAACTCGATTGAAAATGCTTTGGTTCTGTTGATTAGAAGTTATGATATTTTGAAAATGCCTGAGTTGGCAGAGAAATCAATGGAAGTATTAAAAGCAAATTATCCTAATAACACTTATCTAAAGTCTTTAGAAGATGCTGCAAAACGTCCAACAGTGGTGTTTAAGTAAACCTCAATTAATTGTGTAAAATTAGTTGATATGGATAGAACTCGTGAAGCGCTTAATGACAAAGGCGCTTTTTTAATGAATAAAGGTAATAATTATGTGGTTTAAAAATTTAGCATTATTTCAATTTACAGAAAACTTTACAGTCAGTGCTGATGCGCTTGAGAAACAATTAGCTGAGCATGCATTTAGTCCGTGCTCAACAAGTGCGCCAATATCAATGGGTTGGGTGTCACCAATGGCGCAAGATATGCCATTAGTGCACGCAGCCTCTGGTTTTATGATGGTGTCGTTTAAGATCCAAGAAAAGATGGTGCCAGCAGGAGTTATCAAAGAGCTCTTGGATGAAAAGATCGAAGAGATTGAGTTAAGAGAGTCACGTAAAGTCAAAAAGAAAGAAAAAGATACGTTGAAAGAAGAGATCTATCAAAGCTTGTTACCTCGCGCTTTTACGCGCAATACAGTCATTAATGCTTATATAGATACACAAGCCGGCTGGCTTATCGTTAATGCCTCATCCGCTAAAAAAGCTGAAACGTTAACCGTTAATTTGCGTAAAGCGTTGGGTAGTTTGAAGATTCGTATTCCTGAGGTGGTGCCTGTATCGATGCTTTTAACGCAATGGCTTAAAACCAATGAATATCCACAAGATCTAACCATTGAAGATCAATGTGTATTGCAGGACAATAAAGATGCATCAGGCATTATCCGCTGTCAACGCCAGAACCTATTTACCGATGATATTTTGTCATTGATTGATTCAGGACGCGAGGTCATTCAACTTGGGCTTTCATGGCAGGATCAGTTGAGTTTTGTGATTAACGATGAGTTTATGTTGAAGTCATTGAAGTTTTTAGAAGTAGTACAAGACAAAGCCAATGATATTGTTTCTGAGACTAAACAAGAACGCTTTGATGCTGACTTTATCATCATGGCCGAGACCTTGCGTGAATTTATTGATTTTATTATGCAGATTTTTGCTAAAGAGTCGCAAGAGATTGAGGTTTCTGATATAGCTAATGCAGTAAGTGGTGATGTAGGCTCTGTTGAAAATAGCGAAGAAGCAAGTCAACCAAATGACAAAGATAGCGCCCCATGGGAAGAGAGTGAAGCAACAGATGATACACTTGATACCTCAGTTGATCATCAAAACCAGTGATATAATATTTTATGCATCCAAATGAAGTAATGTCTTTAAATAGCCAACTTGAGAATATCAAGCGACCACCATCCTCAATCGATGCTGAGCGTTCAGTCATTGGTGGGTTGATATTGGATAATGAGGCATGGTTTAAGATTGAAGAAATTTTGCGACCTGATGACTTTTATAGTACACAACATCGTATTGTTTTTCGCCAAATGCAAAAGCTGATTAAAGATGAATCACCTTTTGATATCATCACTTTAAGCGATTCATTGTCAAATGAGAAATTGTTAGAGCAAGCAGGGGGGCTTCACTATTTAGCTGAGATTGCCAAGAATACGCCAACAGCTGCTAACGTTGTCGCCTATGCTGAAATTGTTAAAGAGCGCTCAAAATTACGTGTGCTTTTAAATACAGCCACTGATATTGCCAATATGGTTTACGTGCCAGAAGGGCGTAAAGCTGTAGATATATTGGATGTCGCTGAGCAGAAGATTTTATCAATTGCTGAGAGCGATACTGGGCGCAGTGATGGTCCTAAGTCGGTGCGTGACATTATCCCAAGTGTGATTGATCGCATTGATGCGATGATGGAAGCAAGTGATGGTATTACCGGTATTTCCAGTGGCTTTACAGACTTGGATGAATTAACCTCAGGCTTGCATCCTGCGAATCTAGTGATTGTTGCCGGGCGCCCATCCATGGGAAAAACAACCTTTGCCATGAATTTAGCAGAGAATGTTGCCAGAGGTGCTGAAAAGCCGGTACTTGTGTTTAGTTTGGAGATGCCATCAGAAGATATTGTGCTTAGAATGATTTCATCTCTTGGTCGCGTTGAGCAAAATGCGCTAAGGAATGGTCGCCTAGAAGATGAGCATTGGGCGAAGATCACAACAGCAATGGAAGTGTTATCCAAAGATTTCAATATGCATATTGATGATAGTGCGGGTTTATCACCTGCTGATATGCGCTCGCGTGCGCGTAAGCTTTATAAAGAGCAAGGCGGCTTGAGTATGATTGTTGTCGATTATCTGCAGTTAATGAAAGTACCAGGTTATGAAAATAACCGTACACAAGAGGTCTCAGAAATATCACGTGCATTAAAATCTCTTGCCAAAGAGTTACATGTGCCTGTTATTGCTTTATCACAGCTTAATCGTGGCGTTGATGATCGTGCGGATAAACGTCCAATGATGTCAGATTTACGTGAATCTGGTGCGATTGAGCAGGATGCTGATGTGATTATGTTTGTCTATCGAGATGAAGTCTATCATAAGGATAAGGAAGATAATAAAGGCTTAGGCGAGATTATTATTGGTAAACAGCGTAATGGTCCGATAGGTAATATTAAAGTACATTTTGAAGGACGTTTTTGTCGATTTGCTGATTTAACCTTTGAGCAAAGTGTACCGTTTGGAGTGCATTAAATATATTTTATGATATACTAAAATATATTTAAAAATATGGAGGTTACTATGTCAACGATTTCATTAAAGTTGAATGATGCACTTGAGAAAGAGAGTATGTTAATCGCAAAGTCGTTAGGCTTATCCAGAACTAAGTTTATTACTCATGCTATCGAGCATGAAATTGCTCGCATAAAGCGCAAAAATGAACGCAAGGAAATAGCGCAATTTTTAGTGCAAATGAGTGGTAATTCAGACTATCAAAGAGAGTTACATGAAATTGAAAGAGGCTTAGATGATGATTAAACACCTTAAAAATTCGGGTGTTTACTTGGCGAATTTAAACCCAAATAAAGGCAGTGAGATTGGCAAAAAAAGGCCGGTCATTGTATTAACACATCAGACTTTTCTTGATAGTGGTATTTCCCCTTTATTTATTTGTCCACTGAGTACACAGTCATATGATAAAAGCCGAATTTTGCACGTCAAGATAACGGCAAGGGATCATTTACAGCAGGATAGCTTTGCTTTGCCTGAGCAGTGTCGATCAATTTCAATGCTAAGATTAGAACCAACATTAATTACCAGTATTACCGACAAAGAGAGGTATGAAATTTTTAGTAAATTGGATCTATTAATAGGGTTTAAGGAAAATATAAATACTTTTTAATTATTTAGGCTATGCCATTGATATCATTTTGTCATAGAATGATGAGGTTGATTAAATACAGCAGCAGAGCATTTAAAGTGTTAGATATACAAAAAATTCGTCAGGATTTCCCTTTTTTAAAGCAAACCATTCATGGTAAACCGGTGGTGTTTTTAGACACTGGTGCCTCAGCACAAAAGCCAAATATCGTGATTGATGCGGTCAAAGATAGCTACACCAATGACTATGCTAATGTCCATCGAGGTGTTTACTATCTAAGTGATCAAGCCACTGAAAAATACGAGGGCACGCGCAAAATCGTTCAGCACTTTATTGGTGCACAAAAGATGGAAGAAATTATCTTTACCAAAGGGACAACTGAATCGATTAATCTGGTGGCAAGCTCGTTGTTAGATCAGTACTTTAATGCCGGTGATGAGATTATCATTACCGAGATGGAGCATCATGCCAATATTGTACCATGGCAATTAATGAGCAAACATAAACCCTTGACGATTAAATATATTCCGGTAACCGATAAAGGTGAACTAGACTTATCCGTTTTGCCATCCTTATTGACAGAAAAAACAAAGCTTGTCTCGTTAACACATTGCTCAAATGTATTAGGGACGATTAATCCCATTAAAGAAATTATTCAAAATATTCGCAAAACACATCCTGACGTTGCGATTGTTGTTGATGGTGCGCAATCTGTCGTTCATCAGAAAATTGATGTGGTTGACTTAGACTGTGACTTCTTTGCTTTTTCCTCACATAAACTTTATGGCACTACGGGTGTTGGCGTGTTATATGCCAAAGAGAAATGGCACCATTTAATGTCTCCCTACCAAGGTGGGGGTGACATGATCAAGCTTGTAACGATGAATGAGACGACATTTGCTGAACCACCGTATAAGTTTGAGGCAGGTACTCCTGATATTATTGGTGTGATTGGTTTATCTAAAGCGATTGAATATGTGCAAAGCATTGGGATTTGTAAGATTAAAGCGCATGAAGAAATGTTGCTTCACTATGCTACAGAGAAATTACAAAGCATTCCAAGGCTTAGAATATTAGGTGAAAGTGCGCATAAAGCCGCAGTCATTACCTTTGTTATTGATGGATTTCATGCTAATGATTTGGGCACACTGCTTGATCTATCAGGGGTTTGTGTACGCACAGGGCATCATTGTGCGCAACCGTTATTGCAGCGTTATAACGTGCCATCGACGGTGCGTGCATCGTTTGGTGTTTATAATACCAAAGAAGATGTTGATATGTTGGTTCAAGGACTGCATAAAGCGATTAAGATGTTGTCATAAATGATGGTGAATGTATTGGGTTACGATCAAATATTCGTTTAAGCGTGCTCTGAGCAAAGTCGAAGAGTATGCAAAGATAAATAGCTTCGACTAACGCTCAGCCAACTTTATGTTTATAGCAGATTACTCTTTTGACCGTGAGTGACGTTTACGATCTGATTCAGTCAACATTTTCTTACGTAGACGAATCGATTTTGGTGTGATCTCAACGAGTTCATCATCTTCAATAAACTCTAATGCATACTCAAGTGTGACTTTAATTGGCGTAGTTAACACAATACTCTCATCTTTGCCAGAAGCACGTACATTCGTTAGCTGCTTACCTTTGCATGGATTAACGGTTAAGTCATTATCACGTGAATTAATGCCGATAATCATGCCTTCATAAACTTCAATACCATGCCCAATAAATAGCTTGCCGCGTTCTTGAAGATTAAATAAAGCAAAGGCCAATGCTTTACCTGCGCAGTTTGAAATTAAGGTACCATTTAAACGTGATTCAATAATACCTTTTTTCATTGGACCATAATGATCAAATATTTTGTTGATAATGCCAGTCCCTGAGGTAATGGTCAAAAATTCAGTATAAAAACCAATTAAACCACGCGACGGAATGACAAATTCTAAGCGCACACGGCCTTTGCCGTCGGGCTCCATGTTTCTAAGCTCACCTTGGCGTAAGCCCATTTTCTCCATCACAGAACCTTGATATTGCTCATCAACATCGATAATCGCCTGCTCATAGGGCTCACACATTTCGCCATCAATTTCTTTAAAGATCACATGGGGGCGAGATACAGCGATTTCAAAACCTTCGCGACGCATGTTTTCAAGTAGGATAGATAAATGCAGTTCACCACGACCAGAGACTTTGAATTTATCAGGATCATCAAGTTGCTCAACACGAAGGGCTACATTGTGTAAAAGCTCTTTTTCCAAACGATCTTTAATTTGACGAGAAGTGACAAACTTACCTTCGCGACCGGCAAATGGCGAGTTGTTTACTTGGAAAGTCATCGAAATCGTTGGTTCATCAACCGATAGTGGCGGCAGCGCTTCAACACAATCTAATGCGCAAATGGTATCAGAGATATTAATACCCTCAATACCGGTAATGCAGACAATATCACCTGCGGATGCTTCAGGCACTTCAACGCGCTCAAGTCCCATATGACCTAATACTTGTAATACACGACCTTGTTTTGTGTTGCCATTTTTATCAATAATGCTCACGGGTGTATTGGTTTTGATCTTGCCACGTTTGATGCGACCAATGCCAATAGTGCCAACAAAACTTGAATAATCCAATGATGAAATCTGCATTTGAAATGCACCATTTTCATCAACTTCAGGTGGCGATACACATTCAACAATCGTTTCAAATAGGGCGTTCATATTGTCAGTGATTTCATTTTCATCCATTGTCGCAAAGCCGTTTAATGCCGATGTGTAGACAACAGGAAAGTCAAGTTGCTCATCAGTGGCACCTAAGCGATCAAATAGGTCAAACACTTGATCCATCACCCAATCAGGGCGCGCCCCTGGGCGGTCAATCTTATTAATAACAACAATGGGTTTTAAACCGCGCGCGAAGGCTTTTTCAGTTACAAAGCGCGTTTGTGGCATCGGACCATCAACAGCATCAACCAAAAGAAGCACCGAATCAACCATTGACATGACACGTTCTACCTCACCACCGAAGTCAGCATGCCCTGGTGTGTCGACGATGTTGATGCGATAATCATTCCATTTAATGGCAGTATTCTTGGCAAGAATCGTGATGCCACGTTCTTTTTCCAGGTCGTTTGAGTCCATTACGCGCTCAACCTCAGCACCACGTGTTTGTAAAGTTCCTGATTGCTGTAATAGTTTATCGACCAGTGTTGTTTTGCCATGGTCAACGTGGGCAATAATCGCGATATTACGTAAATTTTCGATCATAAAATTATATTCTTTAAGAGTTATCGTAAATTGATTAGTGATTGTACGGTCACATTTAAAATACGCAATGTTTTTTTGTGAGATTTGCATATCGTAAGGCAAATTGAGGATGCTGCATCATTTCTTAAATAAAGGTATTTTAAATTTTTAAGGTGACGCACTGGATTTATTGTTATTTAGAAAAGGGTTTGATAAGTTGTTTTATAAATCTAAGGGCAAGTTTAACAAAATTAAGATCTTGTTTTTTGTCTTAACTTTGCTAAACACCCTATCCTCCCCCCAGAGTATTGCAACAGTGTATTAGCTTTCTTTTGAACTTGCCAAGATGAAGGTAGATTATCAATGATTTGTTGATAAATAAACATACTGAATCATACGAAATGTATCATGATTAAAAAGATGACAATTAGCTGTTTTTTTGTTTTTTAAGTGAGCGGCGCTTTTTAATTATTTCAATAATGGCAGGGGTGATTGAGACAAGTATAATAGCAATAACAAGATAGCTGAAATTTTCCTGCATAAATGGAATATTACTAAAGAAATAACCAAGATAGGTAATTGACCCGACCCATATAAACGCAGCAAGAACGCTTAAGGTGACAAAGCGGCGATAGGGCATCTCACCCATACCTGCAGCAAATGGGGTGAATGTGCGAATAATGGGTACAAAGCGCGCGATAATAATGGCTTTGGCACCATATTTTTCAAAAAATTGATGCGTTTTTTCAAGGTGAGATGTTTTAAGAATTTTGGCATCTGGTTTAAAAAGTTTCTCGCCAAACAAATGACCTATCCAATAGTTGACGTTATCACCCAAGATGGCAGCAAATGCCAGTACAAATACCATTAAGTGAACGTTTAAATTAGTGGTGGCAGTAATAATGCCAACGGCAAATAACAAAGAGTCACCGGGTAAGAAAGGCATAATGACTAATCCGGTTTCACAAAAAATGATTAAAAATAACAATGCATAAGTCCAAAGACCAAAGGTATTAACCAATGTGTTCATATGAACATTTAGGTTGAGCACAAAGTCAATAAGATAGTGTATTAAATCCATAAAATAGCGAATTAGCAAAATTAAGTTGGCTGCATTATAACGAGAGATTGCTAGAGGGGCTATGAAAACCTGTGTTTACAATTAACTGTTAAGCGTATCAAGCTTGAGTGAATCAATTTTTTAGACTAAAGTTTGTTTGAGAGTCGATTTAGAAAGGATATCACGATGAAATTTATCAAAAAACTTATAGCAATTATTACAGGGCAATCTAATCCGATGCAGCTTTTCTTAGCAGCATTATTTGGTTTTGTTTTAGGATTTATGCCAGGGTTTCAACATGCGCCACTTATTTATCTTATTGTCGTTTTGCTTTTATTACTATTAAATGTCAATTTAGTGGTGGCAGCAATTATTTTTGCGATTGCTGAAATTTTATCCTTTATTTTAGAGGGAATTTCTTACCATCTTGGTACTTGGCTACTCGATGGTTTCTTGCAACCTTTATTTAAATGGATGATCAATGCGCCAATATTAGCATATGCCGGATTTGATTATTATCTGGTGGCTGGTAGCTTTATCTTGGCAATCATCCTTGGTGTGATTTTGGGATTTATGCTTGCTCGATCTGCCAAAAATATCAAAGTTAAAATGGCAGTGCTACAGACTGAAAAAGAAGCGTACAATAGAATCATTAATAAGCGATTTATCAAAGTCATATCATGGGCAGTTTTTGGAAAATCAGCACATAAAGTTGATTGGGTTCAGTTGCGTGATAAAAAACTCAAGCACCCCTTTCGTTGGTGGGGTGTGATTGTAACGGTTATTATCATTATTCTGTTATTTATTATGAGTAGCTTTTTGCAGTCGCAAGTTGTCAAAAACATTTTAGTAACTCAATTAACTAAGGTGAATGGTGCGACAGTGGATATAGGTCAACTTGATGTTGATGCTTTAGATGGAAAAATAGTTATCAAGGATGTGGCTTTTGCTAACCCTGAGAACTTATATCAAAATAGCTTCTTTGCAAAAGAGCTAAAGGCTGAAGTCAATATTGGTTCATTGTTGGCAAAACGCCTTGAGCTAAGTGATGTGGTTGTTGATAGTGTATTAACGAATAGCAAACGTCAAAGCAAAGCATCATTATATGCTAATACCAGTGCAGATAGTGATGTTGCGACTCAAGTTGATGATAAAGCAAAAATAGTAAACTCAGCGGAGGATATGAGTAAAGAAGATAAAATACAACAATTTGATGTACGCCATTACATTAAAAATGCAAACACGTATTATGATTATCTGACTAAACTTGTGCGCGTGATTAAATGGCTAGCACCTGAGTCCGTAGCTCAGGAAAATAAAGCCACCAGTAAAGAAAGTAACGATGCTGTACCGGTCTATCAATATGCGCAAAGGCAGGCACTGCACCTAATTGAACAATCACCGACCTTAGTGATATCAAATCTTATGATCAATAACATTCATTATAATGATGATTTACAATTAAATGTCACTGCAAGTAATCTTTCAACACAACCGTGGCTTACCATTGCACCGACAAAAATTAATATTGTCAGTGTTGATAAGCGTGTAAACATTGATTTTGTCAGTGCCAATAATAGTCGGATTGCACCAAGCTTTGCTTTAATGCTCAAAAATATGTCTGCGGATAAACTATTAAGTGATATTAAGTTTGGCAATAATTTTAATCTCACTGCTAAGACATATGATATTAGTATGCATGGGGCTTGGGCATGGCAATCTGGTGATATTCAGCTGAATGCGCCTGCAAATATTACGTTTTATAATGCTAAGGTTAATGCTGGTGGTGTCAATCAGTCATTAGCTAAGTTGCCTCTAAAATTTAATGTGAAAGGTAGTCTGAGCAATCCTGTCATTGAGATGAATAATGCCCAGTTACAGAATATTTTAATTGAATCAGGCACCAGTGCGGTAAAAGATCGATTAAAGGATGAATTAAAAAACAGATTGCCGATTGGTTGGTGATGTTTACAACAATGTTGAATGTCACTCACATGGGTGAAATATGCTTGAAGTTAAACTAAAGATTAATGGCACTACCTTAAGAAATAGCTTGTAAATATAGGCTCTGCAACGAATTTAAACAAACCATCCCTGATAAAATGGATTGCCACACATCCATGCTCGCAATGACATCCTCTGATTTGTCATCCTGAGCCAGGATGGCGTGAGGATCCAGTGCGAAGCTGCCATGGATGGTTAGTGATCCTCTTAAAGATAGTGCTATTAGAACTAAAGATGATTTTTGTGTGTAAAATAATCAATGATTTGAGCCTTGAAAAATAAAGCAAAAAACTTTTGAAAAAATTCTTGAAATGCAAATTGCTATCACCATATTTCTGCCTGCAATAAACAACTAATGTTTAACAATAGCTTAAAAAAGGAGTCTAAATATGGCAATTCGCCCTTTACATGATAGAGTGTTGGTTCGTCGCGCTGAGGAAGAAGAAAAATCAGCAGGCGGGATTATCTTAACGGATAGCGCTAAGGAAAAACCAATGCAAGGTACTATTATTGCAGCAGGTCACGGTAAGATTTTAACAGACGGTGGCGTTCGTGCGCTTGATGTTAAAGTGGGTGATAAAGTGTTATTCGGGAAGTACGCTGGCAATGAAGTTAAAGTTGATGGTGAAGAACTATTGATGATGCGTGAAGAAGATATCATGGGTATTGTTGAATAAAAACGTGATATGTCTGTTGATTTTCGGTAGGGGCGTATTGCATACGCCCAATACTGAGGGTAATACCATCATCAGATGATCGACTTTAAAAGCAAAATTTTTAGTTAAAAGTAAACAAAACGAAATTTAAGAGGAAAGAAACATGGCCGCTAAAGAAGTAATGTTTTCAGATGACGCTCGTGCACGTATGCTAGATGGTGTTAATACATTAGCCAATGCAGTAAAAGTCACACTAGGTCCAAAAGGACGCAATGTTGTACTTGAGAAATCATTTGGAGCCCCTGCAATCACTAAAGATGGTGTATCTGTTGCCAAGGAAATTGAATTAAAAGACAAGTTTGCCAATATGGGTGCGCAAATGGTTAAAGAAGTTGCATCAAAAACTGCTGATATTGCAGGTGATGGTACAACAACAGCAACTGTTTTAGCACAAGCTTTGTTAACAGATGGTTTAAAAGCAGTTGCAGCTGGCATGAACCCTATGGATCTTAAGCGTGGCATTGATAAAGCAACGATTAAAGCAGTTGATGCATTAAAAGCACTTTCTAAGCCATGTGCTGATAACAAGGCGATTGAGCAAGTCGGTACAATTTCTGCAAACTCTGATGCAACCGTCGGTGAGTTGATTGCTAAAGCAATGGCTAAAGTTGGCTCTGAAGGTGTTATCACGGTTGAAGAAGGTAAAGGCTTTGAAGATGAGTTAGACGTTGTTGAAGGTATGCAATTTGACCGTGGTTACTTATCACCATATTTTGCAACGAATCAAGAGAATATGACGGCTGAGCTTGAAAATCCATACATTTTAATCGTCGATAAGAAAGTATCTAATATTCGTGATTTATTGCCGACATTAGAAGGTGTTGCTAAGTCTGGTAAACCATTATTAATCATTGCTGAAGATGTCGAAGGTGAAGCATTAGCAACATTAGTTGTTAACAATATCCGCGGTATTGTTAAAGTTGCAGCGGTTAAAGCCCCAGGTTTTGGTGATCGTCGTAAAGCAATGTTGGAAGATATTGCCATCTTAACAGGTGCTACGGTTATTGCTGAAGAAGTTGGTTTAACGTTAGAGAAAGCAACAATTGAGCATTTAGGTACGGCTTCACGCGTGCAAATCACCAAAGATGATACGACAGTTATCGATGGCGCAGGTCAAAAAGCGAATATCGAAGCACGTGTTGCTCAAATCAAAAAGCAAATCGAAGAGTCAACTTCTGACTATGATCGCGAGAAGCTTCAAGAGCGTTTAGCTAAATTAGCAGGTGGTGTTGCGGTAATCCGTGTTGGCGCTGTGACTGAAGTTGAAATGAAAGAGAAAAAAGACCGTGTTGACGATGCGCTTCATGCAACGCGCGCTGCGGTTGAGGAAGGTGTTGTTGCCGGTGGTGGTGTGGCTTTACTTCGCGCACAGGCAGCTCTTGAAAACCTAAAAGGTGACAATGAAGACCAAGATCATGGTATTTCATTAATGCGTCGTGCGATGGAAGCCCCTTTGCGTCAGATCGTTAAAAATGCCGGTGGTGAAGCCTCTGTTGTTGTTAATAATGTTCGCGCTAAAGATGGCAGCCACGGTTACAACGCTGCAAATGATACTTATGGTGATATGATCGAGATGGGTATCTTAGACCCAACGAAAGTAACTCGCTCAGCGCTACAACACGCGGCATCTGTTGCGGGTCTTATGATCACAACCGAAGCAATGGTTGGTGAGATCAAAGAAGATAAAGCTGATCCAGCTGCTGCTATGGGTGGCATGGGCGGAATGGGGGGCATGCCTGGCATGATGTAATCATCAGCTACCCACAACTATAAACAATAAGAAGGGGCGTTACGCCCCTTTTTTATTATCTTTTAAACGCAGCACTGGTTGTATTCTGCAATTAGGCTTACTAGAATACTTTGCATTTGTAGTGCACTGGCTTTCAACAGTGTAATTTAAGTTTTAAGGCAAGGTTTTTTTAGATGTTATTATGGTTCACCAGTTGGTTGTCACAGTATTTTACGTTTATGCATATTTTCAGCAGTTATGTGACGGTGCGCTCGCTAATGGCAGCATTAACAGCGTTGTTGATTAGTTTATTTATTGGTAAACCGATGATCAGTTGGTTGAGTAAAATGCAGATAGGGCAGGTGGTGCGGGATGATGGTCCGCAAACGCATCTGGTTAAGAAAAATACGCCAACAATGGGAGGGTGCTTAATTATTTTTTCCATTGTTGTATCTATTTTATTATGGGCAAAATTAAATAGTCCCTTTATATGGGTACTGCTTTTTGTACTTGTCAGTTTTGGTCTAATTGGTTTTTTAGATGACTTCCTAAAGTTAGTATTAAAGCACCCTAAAGGTTTGCGCGCGAAATATAAGTATTTGATGCAATCGATTTTCGCGATAATGGCAATGCTATGGATTTATGCGTTATTGCATAACTATATGGATTTTAGTTTATCGATTCCATTTAGCAAAGACTGGGGTATTCCACTAGGTGCTTGGGTTATTCTGTTGGGGTATTTTGTGATAACGGGCAGTAGCAATGCGGTGAATTTAACCGATGGCTTAGATGGATTGGCAATTTTACCGATTGTGTTGGTGGCAATGGGGCTTGCCATTTATGCTTATGTGATTACCAATAGTGCCTTTGCAGGGCACTTGCTTTTTGATTATATGCCCAACGTTGGTATTGATGAGCTTGTTGTCTTTTGTGCTGCAATTGCTGGCGCTGGTTTTGGCTTTTTGTGGTTTAATGCTTACCCGGCTGATGTGTTTATGGGTGATGTTGGTTCGCTCGCATTAGGGGCGACACTTGGCACCATTGCGGTGATTATTCGTCAAGAATTAGTGCTTTTTATTATGGGCTTTTTGTTTGTCATGGAAACGGTTTCGGTTATTCTGCAAGTTGGCTCATATAAATTAAGAAAGAAACGAATTTTTAAAATGGCACCACTTCATCATCATTTTGAGTTAAAAGGGTGGCCTGAAACCAAAGTGGTGGTGCGTTTTTGGATTTTGACGGTTATTTTTGTATTAATCGGGCTTGCGGCACTTAAAGTGCGCTAATGTGACGATGCAATGATTGAGTTAAAGCCTTTCTTTTATTATCAAACACAACAAATCAAACGTGTATTAGTCGCAGGTCTTGGTGTTTCAGGTGTTGCGGTTGTTGATTACTTAAGCGCTTATGCGCTAGAGATAGATATCTTTGATCAGAATTCTAAAAACACCCGTGTGGAGGTTGATTATCAAAACTTTAATGATATCAATCTTGAATGTTATGATTTAATTGTTGTAGCGCCTGGCATTCCAGTGAATAAAGCACCATTTGATCAATTGCACATTCATTGGCATAAAGTGATTGGTGATATTGAGTTATTTGCATTACATATTATATCGTATAATCGCAATCAAAATAATAAGCAGAAAATGATTGCAGTTACTGGTTCAAATGGCAAGAGTACCGTTGTTTCTTTACTTTTCCATGTACTGAAAAGTCTTGGGATGAATGCTGCTCTAGGCGGGAATATTGGCATTCCTGCTTTGAATTTGATTGATGATGAAGTGGATGTTTATGTGCTTGAGGTCTCAAGCTTTCAGATTGATTTACTAAAGCATGCGCAGTTTGATGTTGTAGCAGTGCTTAATCTATCCCCTGATCACTTGGATCGCTATGTTGACTATCAGGCGTACTGTGATGCAAAGTTGGCATTGCTCGCGCGTGGCAACTATCGTGTGATGAATGCCAAACAAAAAGACGTATTAAATCATAGAACGGATGCTACTTTTTCATACTTTAATAATGACGCGACTTATGTCGATGATGATAAAGCAATATTTCATAATGAGCTATTTTGTCGGCAGTCTGAGCTGATATTACAAGGCAAGCATAATCTTGAGAATATATTAGCAGTGCTAACTATCTTAGGTGGGCTAATGATTTTATCAGATGGTGATAAAGCCAAGATTAAATCAGCAATTGCAACATTTAACCCGCTTGCGCATCGCTGTCGTTTGGTTAGAAAATTTAAAGGCACCCAATATATTAATGACTCCAAAGCAACCAATATTGCATCAACTGAAGCCGCACTTATCGGTTTAGGAAGTAAAGAGACTCAAAACATTATTATTATGTTAGGTGGTTTAGCAAAAGGTGCTGATTTTAGAGAATTAGTCCCAGTGCTTAAGGCATATGTTAGAAAAGCAGTAGTTTACGGGCAGGATGGTAAGCTAATTTATCAAGCCATTGCCAATGAGGTGGATTGTCTGCTGTGTGAGTGCTTTGATGAGGCATTTAATGCTGCCAGAACCCTCGCTTGTCAAAATGATATTGTGTTATTATCACCGGCATGTGCAAGCTTCGATGGTTTTTTAAGCTATGCTCATCGTGGTGAATATTTTGAAGAATTGGTTAATAAGCTAAGGTAACAGAGTGCTTTTTTTTATTCGTAATTTATTGAGTCAGCGCAATAGCAAAAAGGTGCGCGTTCGAGCGACCATTGAGCTTGATATGGCGTTTGTTTTTTTAGTGCTGGGACTATTAGCGTTTGGTTGGATCATGGTAACCTCGGCGTCAATGGTTGATGCAAACTATGACTATGGTAATCCTTATTTTTATTGCATGCGTCAAGGCTTCTTTGCCGTACTTGGTATAGGAGCGATGATATGTGCGCTATTAGTGCCAACGGATAACTATCAGAAAGTCTATAAACTGTGGCTTATCATTGCCTTTGTTTTACTTATTGCTGTATTGATTCCACATATTGGGCGCGAGGTTAATGGTTCAAGACGTTGGATACCTTTGCTTGTGATTAATGTTCAAGTTTCAGAAGTCGTGAAACTATGTGCGATTATGTATTTCTCATCCTACTTAGTGCGTTTTGGTGATGTTGCCAGAGAAACATTCAAAGGTGTCGTCAAGCCATTGATTATCCTTGCAGCAATGGCAGGATTGCTACTTAAAGAGCCTGACTTTGGTGCTTCTGTTGTGATGTTTACCTGTGTTTTTGGCATTATGTTTATGGCAGGTGTTAAATTAAGATGGTTTATTATTTTGATTGTATTAGGAGCAGTTGCTGCAACGTTTCTAGTGCTTTTTGAACCCTATCGTTTAGCACGCTTAAATGGTTTTTTAGATCCGTGGGCAGACCCCAATAATACCGGTTATCAGCTAGTGCAAGCATTGATCTCATATGGAAGAGGCGGCTGGTTTGGTGATGGCTTGGGTAGTGGTATTCAAAAGCAATTTTTCTTACCTGAAGCACATACCGACTTTATTGTATCAGTAGTCGCTGAGGAGTTGGGTGCAGTAGGTGTGATCACGCTGTTAATGGTTTATGCTTATTTGATCTGGAAGGGGATGCGGATTGCCAGTCTTGCTTATGTGCTTAATCGCCATTTTCAAAGCTATGTTGCTTATGGTATAAGCTTTTGGGTGGCTTTTCAGGTGATTGTTAATATTGGTGTGAACATCGGTGTGCTACCGACCAAAGGCTTGACATTGCCATTGATTAGCTATGGTGGAAGTAGCTTGCTTATTATGTGTTTTGCCTTGGGAATTTTGTTGAGAATTGACTTTGAAAATAAGGTTACAGCGGATGAGGTTATGCCGCGTTATATCTATAAAAAAATATCTTAAAGAGTGAGGCATTTATGAAAAAACAAACACATTATGATGTATTGGCACATGTCATTCATTGGTTATTTGCATTAGCCATTATCTTTCAACTATTATCAGCACAATGGATGCATCATAAAATAAAGCCAGGCGTTGAGCCGTGGACATTAAAATTATTTCTATTTCATGAGATTTTTGGTGTCACCGTTTTTTTCTTATTATTAGGGTATTTATTGCGTGCGGCAAGTTTAGTAGAAAAAGATAAATTTGGGCATCTTTTTCCTTACAATAAAAAAGGTTTTAGCCTCGTCATAGATGATGTAAAACTACTGTGTCGTTGCCGTTTACCTGATCGTGATTTTGGTGGTCTAGCAGGGTTAATTCAAGGTTTAGGGTTTCTACTATTGCTTTTGGTTGCTTTCTTGGGGACTCTCTGGCTTGTAATTCCTGCCAATTATATTGGTGCATCATTGCTACATGATATCAAGGAGCTACATGAATTCTTTGCGCAAATTGTTTGGTATTATTTAGCAGGACATGTTGGCATGTTTATAATTCATGTTATAGTGGATAGAATTTCAAAAAATAAAAAAGTATAAAATAAAAAAACAGTATAAAGTGGAGTAGAGAGGGTGATAGACATACACGATAAAACAGATAATACACGTATCAAAGACAAACGCACCTTAGTGCCATCTGGGGTCATCCATGAAGAGCATCCGATGACCAAAGAAGCTACGGCAACCGTGATTGCTGCGCGTAAAGCAGTATCCAATGTGCTACAAAACAAAGACGATCGCTTGGTTGTCGTTGTTGGACCTTGTTCAGTGCATGATATTAAGGCTGCGAAAGAGTATGCTGGACTTTTATTGAGTGAAGCGAGAAAACATGCCGATGAGCTCGTTGTGATCATGCGTGTCTATTTTGAAAAACCAAGAACAACGGTGGGTTGGAAGGGATTAATTAATGACCCTGATTTAGATAATAGCTTTAAAATCAACAAAGGCTTGCGTATGGCGCGCCAGTTATTATTGGACATCTCAGATATGGGCTTGCCATGTGCGACCGAGTTTCTAGATGTGATTAGTCCACAGTATATCTCCGATCTTATTGCTTGGGGAGCCATTGGTGCGCGCACCACTGAAAGTCAGGTGCATCGTGAGTTAGCTTCAGGCTTATCTTGTCCAATAGGCTTTAAAAATGGTACCAAAGGTAGCATTGGTATTGCCGTTGACGCAGTAAGAGCGGCGAAATCAAAGCACCATTTCTTAGGTGTTACCAAACAAGGTACAACGGCGATTTTTGAAACAACCGGTAATGCTGATGCGCATATTATTTTGCGTGGCGGCAATGATGGACCAAATTATGCCAAAGAATATGTTGATCAAACTGCTGACGGTTTAAAAGAGCATCATTTACCTCACAAGGTGATGATTGATTGCAGTCACGGCAATAGTAGCAAAGATTATAAGAAGCAATCTTTGGTGATTGATGATATTTGTGAGCAATACAAAGCAGGCAGTGAAGATATCTTAGGTGTTATGATTGAGAGCAACTTAAAAGAGGGTAATCAATCCATTTTTGTGACTCCTTTAGAGTATGGCAAGAGTATTACTGATGCTTGTGTTGGTTGGGATGAAACAATTGAAATGCTTGATAAGCTCGCCGCTGCTGTTAAAGAAAAACGTCAAGCTAAATAATATCATCAATAATCGTGAAAACTATTGCTCAAATCAGAACCTTTCTAACTGAAATTAATACATTAAAAGCAACTGATTATCAAACAACCGATACTGTAGCTGATCTATATTGTTTAATTGAAAACCTCTATCAAGATCACCGCTTAGTCACAAAAAACGATGGCTTTATTGCGTTGAAAGGTCAAGTGCATGATGGGCATCATTATGTCAAAGACTTACGGGCTAAAGGTGTTAAGCTGATATTAGTCGAAGATCTTAGCTTAGTTGATTCAGCGGATAGCCCCTTTGTTATCGAGATTCAGAATTTAAAATCAATTCTTTCAAGTTTGGCAAGCTGGTTTTATGATTATCCATCTGAGCAACAAAGTATCTTTGCAGTGACAGGTACTAATGGTAAGAGTTCAATTTGTCATTTTTTGGCACAAAGTTTATCGACACTTAATTGCAAGGTCGGTGTGTTAGGCACCATTGGTAACGGGATATTTCCGACATTAACAGATTCTAATTTAACAACATTGGATAATTTAAGTCTTCAAAGAATGCTTAGGACATTCCATTCTCAGGTTGTTAATACAGTTGCTATGGAGGCATCTTCGCACGCGATCGATCAAAAGCGTATTGTCAATGTCAATATTCAAACGGCGATATTTAGTAATCTTGATGTTGATCATTTGGATTACCATCAGACGATGGAAGCATATTTTCAAGCCAAGAGAAAATTATTCTTATTACCAAGTGTTAAGAAATGCGTCATTAATATTGATAATCACTATGGCAGACGCTTGTATTATGAGTTGATTGAAGAACAAGAGAAACAGGTTTTTAGTTTTAGTCTTGTTAATAGCCAAGCCGATTGTTATATGCCAATACAATCGATATCTTCAGGCGGCTTTGTGGTTGATGTGTTTTTTAAAAATAACAAGGCATTAGCTATTACGATACCGATTATTGGTGAGTATAATGTCAGCAATATTGCCGCAGTGGTTTGTGCATTGTTGGTAAACAATTACCTCTTTGCCGACGTATTGAAAACTTTACCTTCTTTACATAACCCTAAAGGACGTCTTGAAAAACTGATACACAATGGAAACGCACTTGTTGTTATCGATTACGCGCATACTGCGGATGCTTTAGCTAACGCCTTACAAGCCGTGCGTGTGCAAACAAAAGGCAAACTATATTGCGTGTTTGGTTGTGGTGGTTCGCGCGAGCATAGTAAGCGTCCATTAATGGCAAAAGCAGCCCAAGATATGGCGGACTTTGTGATCGTTACAGAGGATAATAGTCGCACGGATGAGATTAAAGATATTGTTAAAGATATTATTTCGGGATTTGATGATAAATTTGCAGAATTTATTGTCATTGAAGATCGCAAACAGGCGATAGAATATGCCTTAAGTAAGGCTGATGTTGACGATGTTATTTTGCTCGCTGGCAAAGGGCATGAAACTTATTTAGATAAAAATCATCAAAAAATATATTTTGATGAGCGAGATGTGGTATTGGATTTTTGGAGAAAAAATGATTAAGTCATTAAAGTCATTGGCTTTGCAGTTAAATGACTGTCAGTACATTGGACAAGATGTGGCAATTGCTGGTGCACATATTAATTCCAAAGAGATTAATGAAGGTCAGTTATTTGTGGCATTAAAAGGCGCACGCGATGGGCATGACTTTATCAATAATGCCATACAAAATGGTGCCGTTGCCGTTTTGGTGACACAAAAACAAGACAATCTTGATGTGCCACAAATCATCGTCAAAGATACTCGTCAAGCACTGTTTGATTTAGCTTTTTTATATCGGCAAACACTTAGTATGCCAGTATTATCAATAACGGGAAGTTGCGGCAAAACAACGACCAAGGAAATGCTAGTGTGTATGCTTAAAACATTCGGTAAGGTGCATTACAGTCATGGTAATTTCAATAATGATCTTGGTGTACCAATGACGGTGTTGTCAACCCCGCATAATGCTGATTTCTTGGTGATTGAAGCCGGAACTAACGCCCCAGGTGAGATCCCGCATTTAACACAGTTAATTAAGCCCGATTATGCCGGTATTACCAATGTTTCAGCATCACACTTGGAAAAGCTAAAATCACTTGATGGTGTGATGATTGAAAAGGGTGCCTTACTGCAAGGGATAAAGGCGCAGGGTAAAGCAATGATTAATTTGGATGACGCAAGAATTAATGCTTTTGCTAACGATTTAGCGGTTAATCAAGTCACATTCTCAATGAATAATACTAATGCAAATATTTATCTATGTGAGCAAACAGAGTCAACAACAGCACTGAGCTTTACAGTGAGTGTGGCAAAAAAACAATATGAGGCACAGCTTAATGTCGTTGGGGCGCATAATATCCAAAATACATTAACAGCACTTTCTTTTATTTATGCATTGCAATTAGATATTGATACAGCGCTTAAAGCATTAGCGCATTATCAACCCTATAAAGGACGATTCTCTTTAACCTCTTTAAATGATTATATAACCATAATTGATGATACTTATAACGCCAGTGTTCAGTCTGTGAAAGCAGCCATTGAAGATTTAGCGAAATTTAAGGGTAATAAGTATCTGGTGCTGAGCAATATGGGCGAGCTTGGTGAGCATGCTGAGTATTATCATCAACAGATTGGGTGTATGATAAAACAATCACGCATTGACTATGTCTATTTGTATGGCAATAAAGCGTGGATGACATTGCTTGCCAAAGCGGCAGGAAATCATGCACACTATTTTGAGCAAAAGAGTCCCTTAATTAAAGCACTACAGGATGACCTTAGTAAAAATCAAAATACACGCTCACGCATCTTAGTGAAGGGATCACGTGCCAATAAGATGGAAGAAGTGGTGAACAGTTTAAGGCAGTATTATAAGGAAGTAGAGTGATGAAAATGGCTATAATTTAGATCAGCTAATTATCACCTAATACTTGTTTTTAATGTACTGAGCTATTGACCAAAATAACGACTTTAAATCAGTTGTTTTTCTTCAGCCTCAAGTGCGGATTTTAGGTCAAAAAGTGTGGTCATCGCTTCAATCGGTGTCAGTTTATTAGGATCAAGTGCTTTGAGTTTTTCGATTATTAGATCATGATTTGTATCATTGCTATTATTATGCTCATGATGATTAGTGAAACTAAAATCTAAGCTTTGCTGAATAGGCGCGTAAGGATCACTATCGCGCATTTCCAAGCGTGATAAAATTTTTTTGGCATTTTTTAAGACATCATGAGGCACACCCGCAAGCTTCGCCACTTGAATGCCATAGCTTTTAAGTGCGGCTCCCTGCTTAGCTTGGTGTAAGAAAATAATCGTATCTTTGTATTCCGTCGCTTCAAAATGAATATTCTCTAAAGTAGGGTACTGTGCAGCCAAGTGAGTCAGTTCAAAATAATGTGTGGCAAAGAGTGTATAAGCTTCGATTTTTAACAGCTTTTCAGCGCACGCCATTGCCAATGCTAAGCCATCAAAAGTACTAGTGCCACGTCCAATTTCATCCATTAATACGAGGCTTTTATCTGTGGCATGACGCAAAATATGCGCGCATTCTGTCATCTCCACCATAAAAGTTGAGCGTCCTGAGCTGATATCATCAGATGCGCCAATGCGTGTATAAATCGCATCAATATCACCAATTAACGCACTTTGTGCGGGAACAAAGGCGCCTATATGCGCAAGAAATACGATATGTGCAATTTGACGCATATAGGTCGATTTACCACCCATGTTAGGACCTGTAATGATTTGTAAGTGCTTTTGTTCATCTAAACGATTACTATTAGCAATAAAGGGTGATTTAGATAAAGCTTCAATCACTAAATGTCGACCATCTCTAATATCCAAAATCTTATCTTTTGATAATTGGGGGCGATTTAACTTTAAGGTGATGGCGCGCTCTGCCAAATTCGTTAAAACGTCAATTTCAGCAATTGCTTTTGCCGTTTGTTGCAAATCTTGGTACACCACAAGAATTTGCTCTAAAATATTCTGATATAGACTTTTCTCATAGGTGAGTGCTTTCTCTGCACTGCTTAGAATCTTATCTTCAAAGGATTTTAGTTCAGGAGTGATATAACGTTCAGCGTTTTTAAGCGTTTGCCGGCGTGTGTAATCAACAGGCAGCTCTACTTTATGTGCCTTAGATATTTCAATATAGTAACCATGCACTTTGTTAAAGCTAACTTTTAACGTATTAATGCCAGTGCGTTCACGCTCTTGTTGCTCCAGTTGAATTAAATAATCACCTGCATGCTGACTAATATTTCTCAATTCATCAAGATGTTGATCAAAACCTTCTTTGATAACCCCTCCGTCACGAATGGTAATTGGTGGTTCATCAACTAATGATTCGCTTAAAAGACCTAGAATTTGTGGTAATAGCGTTAAATGCTTGGCATGTGTGATCAGCAGTGGATCATGCTGACGATTTTCAATCGTTGTTTTTAGACTAGGCAAAATACCCAAAGTGTGTCGCAGTGCGATTAAATCTTTGGGTTTGGCGCTATTTAAAGCGATACGTGAGGCAATACGCTCGATATCTTGTGTTTGCTTAAGCAAAATTTGGACGTCATCGATGGCGGCTTGCTGAATGAGATCTTGTATCGCATCTTGGCGGCTCTTTAAAACATGATGATCTTTTATCGGTGACTTAAACCATTGTTTTAATAGGCGATTGCCAAGCGCTGTTTGGCATTTGTTGATGATGGCAAAAAGTGTGTGATTACCTTTGCCAGAAAGACTTGTCTCAAGCTCAAGATTACGTCGACTTGAAGTATCAATATCTAATAAACTCTCATCAGATTCGATGGTGATGTTGTGTAAATGTTTTGGTGCTGTCTTTTGCGTATTCTCCAGATAATTGAGTAAAGCGCCAGCAGCTGATATCGCTAAAGGTTTTTTATTGAGCTCATCAGTTAAGACATTTTGACCAAAATACTGTTGAATTAATTTTTTAGCACCCATGAGCTGAAATTCCCATTCAGGACGCTTTTGAATAGAGATTTGTTCATTTCTCAGATGAGACTGAACTTCATCGGAGTTAGTCTCGCAAGTCAGTAATTCTTTAGCCTTTAAGCGATGCACCTGATTATGAAGTGTGTTAGTCTCACGCTTGATTTCAAGCACCTTTAGTTCACCCTGCGTAAACTCTAAATAGGCAATGCCCATACGTGTTTTATTCTCAAAAACTGCCATTAAAATATTGCTATCATTACTCTCAGTAAAGCTCTCTTCAGCAACAGTTGCCGGCGTGATAACACGTACGACTTCGCGTGCGACAGGGCCTTTGTTATTAACATCGCCTACTTGTTCACAAATGGCGACACTTAAGCCTTGTTTTATCAGGCGCGATAGATAGTTCTCAGCGGCATGATAGGGCACACCTGCCATGGCAATGGGTTCACCATTGGATTTGCCGCGCGTTGTAAGGCTGATATCAAGAAGCTTAGCGGCTTTTTGTGCATCATCATAAAATAACTCATAAAAATCACCCATGCGATAAAACAAAAGCGTCTCAGGGTATTGAGATTTGATCGTTAAATATTGCTGCATCATTGGGGTGTGTGTGCTTTCAATCAACATGGCGTAGTTATCTAAAAATATCAATGATGAGCATTGTACATGATAATACGATGAGTTTTAATGAGTATTTACGTATGATAGATTCAATAACAGAAACACTGTAAAATGGTGTGTAAGCGTTATATACTTTGATCAGATAAATAAAATTGCCGATGATGAGGTGGCATTAATGTCAATATTGTTAGGGGTATTTACCCTGTTTGTTATAGTTGTTTTGGGTTCATTATATATTTGGCCAAATAAAACCTTAATTGCCGTTATGCAGTTGAAAGAGCGCCAACGTTATATGTGTAACTTTCATCATGTCAACTATGTGCCGAATTTCAAACCGGCAGTGGTTATTAGTAATAATGTTAATTTATTTCTAGCTGTACTGTTACAGCGCATTGCACGTCAAACAGTCACAGTAGTCATGGAGTGCCAAAGTCCGCCGTCGAAACTAGTGGATTATTTACTAAAGAGAACAGGTGTTAAGATTATTCCACAGTCTTTTCTGACGTCATGGGATAAACAGGGTGTTTTGCTAGTGCCTCAAGCGCTTTATGATGATGTGGTAAAGCTCAATAATGAAATTATCCCTATGCAGGTTTGTGGCTTTGAATGCATTAAATATACCCGTGGGCGTAATGTGCCACAGTGGTTGCATCTAAGCTTCTTTGAGCCAATTGGCATTGCACTTGATAAGAAAGCGCTGTCAGATCTGTTAGCAGAGAAGAATATTTATGCTTGGGAGCGTTATATTTCACTGATGCCATCAATTCCGGAGGTATGGATCAAGCAAGCAAAAGCACGTAAGGGCAAAAAAGTGATTGCTGACTCAACCGGTGTTGAGCTAAGCTCTGAGCGTCTGCTTGTTGCAACGCTTGCACTATCAAAATTACTTGAGCCGATCTTACGTGAACAGGAACGCATTGGTATTTGTTTGCCCCCTAGTGTAGGTGGTGCAATGGCAATGATGAGTGGTTTTGTGTTGGGTAAAACACTGGTTAATTTAAACTATACAGCATCGAAATCAGCGCTTGATGCGGCTATTTCTGAATCTGACATCAAAACGATTATTACTTCAGGTCGCTTTATTGAGCAGTTAAAGAAAAAAGGATTTTTCTTAGAGGAAGTATTTAGTAACTCAAAAATTATTCTGCTAGAAGATCTGCGTCAGCAGTTGGATAAATTTACTTTATTGAAAACTTTATTGCACGTGAAGTTATCATCAGCTGAACATTTGATTAGACATTATGTCACACGAGTTTCCACCGATCATACGGCGGCTATTCTATTTAGTAGTGGTAGCGAAGGTAAACCTAAAGGTGTCGTATTAAGTCACAAAAACATCCTAGGAAATGTCAAACAGTCAATGATTATATTGGGTGCTAAATCAGACGATTCTATTTTAAGTATCTTGCCAATTTTTCATGCCTTTGGTTTGACAGCAACAACCATTTTACCGTTGCTTGAAGGTGTATTTATGGTCTGTCACCCGGACCCTACTGATGCGGCGATGTTGGGTGAGTTAGCAGATAAATATAAACCAACCATTTTATGTGGCACATCAACTTTCTTTAGAATTTACTCAAAGGCACGTCAGTTGACAGCCGAACAATTCTCATCATTAAACTTCGTTGTTGCCGGTGCTGAGAAGCTTTTGCCTGAAGTCAGAGCCATGTTTGAGAAGAAGTTTGATAAGATTATTTATGAAGGTTATGGCACAACTGAATTGAGTCCTGTGGCAAGTGTCAATCAACCAAATGAAGACGATAAAATTAATAATAAGATTGGTACTGTCGGCAGTTCGGTTCCTGGCGGGCGTTTTATGATCATTGATCCTGAATCTAAAGAAGAATTATCGATTGGTGAGGCTGGCATGATCACCTTTGGTGGAGTCAATGTCATGGAAGGTTACTTACATAATCCGCAGAAAACAGCTGAAGTGATCTTTAAACGCAATCGCATTCGTTGGTATCAAACAGGAGATAAAGGAAGACTTGATGAAGACGGTTATTTAACGATTTTGGATCGCTACTCACGCTTTGCAAAGCTAGGTGGTGAGATGGTTAGTCTATCTGCGGTTGAAGAGGAGATCATGACGCTTTTGGGTGCCGATAACGAAGAGAATGAAATATTAGCTGTGGCAACACCAGATCAGAAAAAAGGCGAATGTATATCGCTTTTATATACCATGGCAATGGATGCTAGCGATATCAAACAACGAGTAAATAGTGCTAAGATAAATAATTTATTAAAGCCACAAAACTATTTTCAGGTTGATGCTATTCCAAAATTAGGTTCGGGCAAAACTGACTTTAGTGCGGCAAAGCATAAAGTATTAGACCTGTTAAGATAACCATTTAAAATGGAGCAATAATGAAAGCAAGAACATTAACCATTGCGTGGCTTGTGTGGTTGGTTGCAGCAATATTCTATGCGTTGGATTATTTTCAACATACGGCGCCGAGTGTACTATTGGCACCAATTGCGCATTCGCTTAATTTGGATATTAATCAAGTGGTTTCAGTGATGGCAATTTATTTTCCGATTTATGCGATTGCTCAAATACCGGCGGGACTTATGCTTGATCGATTTGGCTGTAAGTGGACATTATCATTATCCTGTCTTGTGATGAGTGTTGGAATTTTGGTATTTATCTGGGATCAATCCCTCAGCATGATGTGGATCGGACGCATACTTATTGCGATTGGTTCAGCGTTTGCTTTCTTAGGTGCGCTTAAAGTGGCATCCGATGTACTGCCCAACAATGTTTTCCCAATTGCAGTAGGATTAACAAATACAATTGGTGTATTAGGCGGTATTTTTGGCCAAGTATTATTAGCTTATTGGATTGAAAAGCTCACTTGGGAGGGCGCGTTATGGTTAATTGGCTATATTGGCGTGATCTTTTCATTGGTGATTTATCTTTGTGTGCGGCCACGTGAGTTTGTGACACACAAGACAATCTCAAGGAAGCTCTCAAAAGCGCATTTGTATGTACTAAAGTCTAAAGATCTGTGGTTGATTGCTATTTATGCTGGCATTATGGTCGGTACTGTCGTTAATGCTTTTTCAGAGCTTTATGATGTGGTGTTCTTACAGTACACTTATCAGTTTGATGCAACGACTGCAGCGTCGATTAGTGCGATGATTTTTATTGGCATAGCTGTAGGCGGTCCGACACATGGTATTGTTGCTCGCCTGACTAACGCAAAGAAAGCATGGATGATTGTGACTAACATCATGACGATTGTTGTCTTTAGTCTTATCGTGTTATTGCCAAACGTGTTTACGATTAGCATGCTCTATGTGCTTTATTTTTTACTGGGCTTTTTTGTCTCAAGTATGCTTTTAGCATTTGCTGTTGTTGATGATATTTTCCCAAATAAAGTGCATGGTACTGTGTTGGCAGTGGTCAATATGACCATTGGTCTATCAGCGGCTCTTTTTCAGCATTTGGTTGATTATGTTAGTATGTGGATAAATGGTGGTGATTTAAAAGAAATTCATAACCCAAGTGTTTTTAGCGGTGCTTTTCTTGTGCTTCTGTTGCCACTTTGTTTAAGTTTGCTTTTATTGATATTGACTAATGTTAAGGCCGGATTTGTAATGTTTCCTTTGAAAAAATAAGCGATGATTGTGTTTTATTCAAGCTTTACTGAGTGAGCGTTGGCTGAGCATTAGTCGAAGCCATTTTCTGCCACTAAAGTTCCCTTTGACTTCGCCCAAGTGTCGATTACTATTCTTTAATGATCCATGCTAAGGCCTGTATTAGCCGGCTTGCTTAGTAGTAAAATAAAAGGGACTGAAATCGCAAGCAATAAATAAGACAAGTAAGCGACATCGTTAAAGGCAATAATGTTTGCCTGCGTGTTGATCGTCTGCGCGATTACACCTAGTGCTGTTGGGTCTTGTGCATGCCAGCCGGTGCTTTGTAGCCAAGTTTGATAATTTGGGTTAGCAGGGTTGATGTGCTTTATCATACTATGCCAAGCGACTTGTGCTTGTTGGCTTAGTACGGTAATCATCACAGATGTGCCAACAGATGTGCCTAAATTTCTAAAAAAGCTAAACATTCCACTGCCTTCTGCAAGATCTTGAGGTCGCAAAGTTTGTAACGCCATTGTTGACACTGGTACGAAGAAAAAACCCATGCCAATACCTTGGATAATACCAGGGTAAGTTAAATTCCACTGATCACTCATTAGTGGAATCTGAGCATATAGATAGTTTCCATAAGCGGTAAAAATAATACCCAATAAAATGATAATACGTAAATCAATACGTTTTGCTAAGGGAGCGATTAACATCATCGCCGCGGCGGCGGCAATACCGCGAGGCATCATAAGCTCTCCAGACAGAGCAGCTGAGTAATGCATAAAGCCTTGCATAATAAGGGGTTGGACGGTCATCAGTCCAAATATGCCTGCAGTGTATAGGACTAATAAAATACAGGAAGCCGCATAATTACGATCTTTAAATAAATGAAGATTTAAAATATTCTTAGGGTTAAACCAACCGCGAATAATAAAAATTAGGCCATTGACAACCCAAAATATTAGCATCGCAAGAATGAAGTGTGATGACAGCCAACCATCGTTATTGCCGCGATCAAGAAAGATTTGTAAGGTGGCAATGGTTAATGCCATAAGCCCAAGTCCAACCCAGTCGATATTAAGTTTTTCGCGTTTTGTCTCACGAATAAACATGAACGCCATGACAATTGCAATAAGGCACACAGGGACGTTGATATAAAAGATCCAACGCCAGTTAATCCAGTCCGTAATATAGCCACCTAACGTGGGTCCCAATACAGGCGCTGCCATAATGCCAACGCCCCAGACTGCCATGGCTTTGACTTGTTCCTTTGGCGGAAAGGTGTCACGTAAGACATATTGTGATAAAGGGACTAAAGAGGCGCCAAAGATTCCTTGCATAATCCTAAAAAACACCATCTCGCTAAGAGAACTTGATAAACCGCATAGCATAGAGAATATCAAGAAGCCAATGATATTAATTAAAAGTAGTCGCCTGCGACCAATGGTGCGCACGAAAAAACCGGTCAGTGGCATGCAAATCGCAGAAGATACGATATAAGAAGTAACCACCCAGGAAATTTCTTCAGTGCTTGCGCCAAGAGAGCCCGCCATATCAGGTAGCGCGACGTTGACAATGGTTGTGTCAATAATCTCAATCATTGCCGCGAGCATTACGGTAATCGTAATTAACCATTTGGCTGTAGGGGAGATTGTTTGTTGTGTGGTTTGCGTCATTGGTACTAGCTTAAGTCAAAAATCAGACTTTATTGTAAAGTGCTTTAAATCTATTGTATAGCGGGAAATTCGATGACAGAAATATTGTAAGATAGTTTGTGATCAGTATATACTTGCCTGCAACAGGAAAAAACTATATGAAAAATGAAATATAAAGTAATTGTTCTTTTGGCAGTCGCCGCTTTAAGCGGTTGTGCTACTCAGCAGAATCGAGATCCTTGGGAGGGTTATAACCGTGCGATTTTTAAATTTAACCAAGTGACTTATGATTATGCACTCATTCCCATTGCAAAAGGTTATGACTATGTGGTTCCTGATCCTGTCCAACTTGGCATTGATAATACTTACAATAATATTCTAGAGCCTGGACGCATTGCAAATGACTTGTTGCAATGGAATTTTGACTACGTATGGCGCGATACTGCGCGTTTTGTTGCTAATACCATTTTTGGCGTGTTTGGTTTGTTTGATGTTGCTAAAAATATGGGGTTGCCACGTCGAGTACAAAACTTTGGTTTCACTATGGCGAAATGGGGCTATCGTTACTCACCTTATTTCGTTGTGCCAATTTTAGGACCTAATACCTTCGGTGGTTCAGCAGGGGATCTTGTTGATACTGTCTTTAACCCGCTAAGTTATAGCGCTGTGACACCTCCAATTGTAAGCTGGAGTGCTTACGGTGTGTATAAGGCCAATGAGGGTGTTCAATACTTATCTTTATATGAAAAATTAATGAATAGCTCAATTGACCCGTATGTTGCGGCACGCAATGCTTATTTACAAAACTATGATTATAACTTGGATAAAACTTTGCAGATTAAAGCAAAAAGCAATGCAAAAACTCAAGCTTTTGATAGTGATGCAGAGGTTTTAGATATCCTTGATCAATCGAGTAACTAGATGATTTATTTAGCATCCCAATCACCAAGGCGGGCAGAATTGCTGCAGCGTGAGTCCATCGAGTTTAGCCAGTTTGCTGTAGATATTGATGAGTCCTCTTTAGTCGGTGAGAAACCACAGGTATATTTGGAGCGAATTGTTAAGACCAAGCTTAAAGCCGCGTTAAAGGTGAAATCATTAGATATACCTGTTTTAGTTGCTGATACCATTGTCGTCATTGATGAAGAAATACTGCAAAAACCGATAAATTTTAATGTTTTTTGTGACTATATGCATAAGTTGAGTGGGCGTTGGCATCAGGTCATTACTGGCTTTGCTGTAGGTGATGGCGAGTCAGTATACTATGAGTATAGAATAACCGATGTGCTGTTTGCGCAATTAACTGATGCACAGATAAAAGCTTATTGGCAGACGAATGAGCCGCAAGATAAAGCTGGCGGTTATGCCATTCAAGACCTTGGGCAGCGTTTTGTAAAAGAGATAAAAGGTGACTTTGACAATGTTGTTGGTTTGCCGGTTAATGAAGTTAAAAAAGTCTTAGCTAAATTTGACTTTCCGCGAGACAAAATAATGGATTAGGCAATACAATTTTTATTTTGGTAACTTTTAGTTTGATTCAATTCGATGGAAAATGTTTTAACTTGTGCCCATAGCATTGTCGTTTAAAAATCATTAGAATATCGGCGTCAATAATAAAACAGATGATGATTGATAAAAGTTAATGAAAAGATGTTTAATTGTGAAAACATCATCGTTAGGTGATGTGCTGCATACGCTACCAGCGTTAACAGAAGCCAAAAAGCAAATGCCTGAGATTGAGTTTGGCTGGGTGGTTGAAAAGGCTTTTGCTGAGATTCCTAAGTGGCATCCAGCTGTGAATGAAGTGCTAGAAGTGGAAGTGCGTAAATGGCGTAAGAATATATTTAAGCACTTTGCTGAAATTCGTGCGTTTAAAAAGAAATTAAAATCAAAGCGATATGACTATGTTATCGATGCACAAGGCTTGTTAAAGAGTGCATGGATTACCAAAGGGGCTAAAGGTGTCAAATATGGCTTAGATAAGCACTCAGCGCGCGAACCTGCTGCAAGCTTCTTTTATCAACATAAGATATCGATAGCCAAGGGACAGCACGCGATTTTGCGCGTTAAAGCATTGTTTGCCAAGGTCTTTAACTATGCTGTTTCCGATGAAATCAATTATGGTATGTCTTATCAATGGCATAAGCAAAATACGCAAAAAAAACATAAGCAAGTGGTCTTCTTACATGCGACAACATGGTCTAGTAAACATTGGTCGCTTGCGCATTGGCAGCAACTGGTAAAGCTATTAGCAGATGATGGTATCAAAGTGCTCTTACCATGGGGCAATGATAATGAAAAACATCAAGCGCATGAGATAGCGCAGAATCATCAAAATGCAGTGGTTCTTGATAAAATGAGTTTAACACAATTAGCTGAGCTTTTTAGTCAAAGTGATGCCGTTGTCTCTGTTGACACCGGATTGTCTCATTTGGCAGCGGCTTGTGATGCGCCTGTGATTGGTATGTATGGTTCAACCTCAGCCAAGTTAACGGGTGCTATTGGCAAACAAGTGACACACGTGTCATCTAAGTTAACCTGCTCACCTTGCTTAAAGAAGGTTTGCCCTATTACTAAAGATGTTTTCGCGCCATGTGAGGTGGCAATCTCTGCTGAGTCAATTTACGAGCGCCTAAATGTTTGGTTGAAGTCAGATTCATTGGCATAGATTATTATAAAAGCATAAGGAGCATGCGTATGCGTGTGATATTAACAACGATTTTATCAGTTGCAGTAATAAGTTTAAGTTTTGCTAATGCACAACTTGATAAAGCACTAACTGCAGCGATTAACGCTAACCATTTAGAAAGTGCACTGGTTGCAGTGAAAGTGGTTAATGCAAAAGATGGTAAGACGTTGTTAGCATTCAATAATCAAAAAAACATGATGCCTGCCAGTAACATCAAGCTTTTGACAGCGGCAGCTACATTGCTTAAGTTGGGGCGAGAGTATCAATATAAAACGAAGCTTTATTATGATTGCAAAGGTCAAAAAGATAAAAAAGCCATTGAAAATTTGTATATTGATTTATCAGGTGATCCAAGTTTGACATCTGAAGCATTGAAAATATTGCTTCAGGGTCTTGTGCAGCATAATATTAAATCCATAGCAGGAAATATTTATCTCATTAATCAACAATTTCAAGGACGCAATTATCCAATTAACCAAAGTCAAAGTGACAGTGTGTTTGGCTTTGGTGCGCAAAGCTCGGCATATACGTTAAATGAAAATCAAGTAGTTTTAAAACTTGAAGCAAAAGATAATCATTTCAAGGTGCACGAACTAGGTGGTGAGAGAATTAGTTATGACAATAAGCTGTTAGCCGCTAGCGATAGTATGCTAAAAACATGCCAATTTGATGCAAGCATGACTCAACAAAACAAGCTTATGTTAGCGGGTTGTTTACCAAAAGGGGATTTTACCTTTAAATTTGCCATTGCTAACCCTAAAAAGTTCTTTAAAGAAGTATTGCAACAGCAACTTAAAGAACTAGGTATCGGCTTTAAAGGTAGCATTAAAGAGCTTAATGGTAAGCCTACTAAACTTAAACTGATCAGTTTGCATAACTCGCCTAATTTATCTGCTTTGCTGAAACATATGCTTGAGCTTTCTGATAACCTTTATGCGCAAAGTCTGTTACGAACATTGGGGTATAAGGTTTTTCAAGCAGGCAGTATTGTCAGTGGTAAAAATGCAATGCTTGAGATTTTGCATAAACAGCTTGCACTCAATACGGATAACATTCAATTGGAAGATGGCGCAGGCATGTCAGAAAATGATTTATTAAATGCTGATTTTATCGTCGATATGCTTTATAAAATGCAGTCGCAAAAAAGCTTTAATATTTTCAAAGGGTCACTTCCAGTGTATGGTCAGTCAGGCACTTTAAAATGGCGTAGTGATAAAACATTAATAGGCAATGTTTTTGCTAAAACAGGCTCAGGAACAACGTCTTCAGCGTTATCTGGTTATATCAAAGCGCAGGATGGTCAGCAGTATATATTTTCAATATTGATTACTAATTTATTGGAGTCACAGAAAAAACAAGCATATCACTTTCAAGATGAGATATTAAAAGCTTTGTTTTAGGTGTTTTCTAAGACCTCTTCTGGACCAAAAAACTCATAGTTAATATGCTCAGGTTTTATTTTCCAGTTTTTTAGAATCTGATAGGTGTGTTGCATAAAGCCATGTGGTCCACAGAAGTAATAATCGCACTCTTTGGTTGGTAATATCTCATCTAACCAATCTTGTGTTACATAGCCATGGCGATGTACTCGCATATGTTGTATGTCCTCATTTTGCGGTAAGCTATAGCAGTAAAAAACAGCTAAGTTAGGCATTTTATTGGCAATGTCGTCAATTTCATGGGCTAAAATCTGCGACTGACTGTTTTGAGTTGCATGGATAAAGTACACTGGCTGTGTTGTACCAGATTGATGTAGAAAATTAAGCATATTAAGCATAGGCGTAATGCCAACACCTGCTGAAATTAACACAATGGGTTTAGCTGTTTCTTGTGGCTTTAGTAGAAAACTGCCCGTTGGTGCACTGATGGCAATTTCATCCTGTTCATTGATATGCTGATGTAGGAAATTCGATACAATCCCCGGATGTGAGGCGTTGCGTTGTTCTTTTTTAACAGTTATCCGATAAGCGTATTCATCGGCAGCAGATAAGCTGTATTGACGCATCATCTGACCATGCAGCGGATGGTTGATTTTTACTGTGATATATTGCCCAGCTAAGGCGGGAGATAGGTGCTTGCCATCTTGAGGCTTAAGATAAAAAGAAGTTACCTCACTAGTTTCAGCAACTTTTTGATCAATAATAAAAGACTTGAACCCTTGCCATGTACCTGTTTGATTTGCTTGCTTGGCATATAATTCACTTTCTTTTTGTATCAATAAATCAGCTAAAAAGCCATAAGCTTCAGCCCATGCATTTAGTACTTCATCCCTCGGATTTAAAACTTCAGTGATCGCTGCAATAAGGTATTTGGCAATGATTGGGTAGTGTTCTGGCTTAACATGGTTGGCAACATGCTTGGTAACCATTATATCAACGGCTTGTGACAAGACAGTAAGATTGTCGATATTCTGTGCATAGGCATAAACCGCATTAGCTAAAGCTTTAGGTTGTGCACCTGAGCGTTGATGTGATTGATTAAAGAGCATTTTGATCTTAGGTTCATTGGCAAAGAGATTTTTATACATGGTTTGAGTGATTTCAATACCTTTCTCAGCTAAGATTGGCGCGGTTGATTTAACGATGTTAATAGTTTGTTGAGATAGCATATATGCTCCTTCTTTGACGTGTGAAATTAAATATGTGATAAATATACATATTTACAAATATGCATGTCAAAAGCATATTAGCAAAAGTTTAATAAAAGTTGAGAAAGATCAATAATATGCAATTAACGAGCTTTACGGATTATTCATTACGCACTTTGGTTTACTTAGCTATGCACCAACAACGGCTATGTACAGCAAAAGAAGTCGCTGAATTTTACCAGATCTCACAAAACCATATGGTTAAGATCGTACATAATCTAGCAAAACTGCGTGTTATAAACTCATCAAAAGGTAAAGGTGGAGGCATTGCCTTAGCTCAGGCACCTAAAGAGATTAATATTGGTGAATTAATCGCTAAATTGGAACCAAATTTTTATATGGCGGAGTGTTTTAATCAGTCACTTAAAAACTGTGTTTTATTACCTGACTGTAAGTTAAAGGGCGTTTTAGGTAATGCGCTTCAAGCATTCTTTAATGAGTTAAATCAACATACGCTAGCGGATGTTATAAAATAGCGTCCCCTGCAATGTAGAATATTAACCTGAAATGGTGATAGCGCGTCCAGTATTGGTATATTGAATGTGAATCTCTTTTGTTGGGCGTGGCAAGAAATCTCCCCCTTTTTGCGGCCATTCGATCAGTGATATCGTGTCATTAGTGAAGTAATCACGAATGCCAATCCACTCAAGCTCCTCAGGGTCACTCAAACGATATAAGTCAAAGTGCTGGAGCGTGATGCCGTTAATGGGGTAGGTTTCAACAAGTGTATAAGTCGGGCTCTTGACACTTCCAGTAAAACCCAATCCTTGTAAAATGCCTTTGGTTAAAGTCGTCTTGCCTGCACCTAAGTCGCCATGAAGATAGATTACATCGCCCTTGTTTAAACCTTGACTAATTTGTTTGCCAAGCTTAAGCATTTCAAGTTCATTTTCAATAATATGCTGTTTGGCTTTGCTTTGCTCTATCGTCATAGTGTTTAAATGGCTCAATATTAATTGTATGGCATTATGCGCCAGCTATTTAAAAGCTGCAATAAACGCACTGAGTTATTTTAAACATTAAGATGAAAGTGTTACCATTTGTCTACCATTTGTTCACGGCTGTCCCATCTAAAATATGTTGACTTTTGCTAAATTTATCTTTGAAGTTGTTAGCAAAGGAATCTACTGT
>NZ_JBQAJM010000021.1:0-44846 GCF_052030685.1 Cysteiniphilum sp. 19S12-1 | reverse complement strand
CTGCCAATCACAATGCCATAAGTCGATTAAAAATAGCCAGACACAATAAAAAATTAATCTGAAACTCTAAACTTCAGTAAATGTTAAAAACGGGGAGAATTCAATGACTGTCAATGTCAATGCAAAAAAAGAGTATAAAAAACTCGTCTATATGATCTGCTTAATTGGAGCATTAGGTGGTTTATTATTTGGGTTAGACCAAGGGTTTATTGCAAATTCATTATCAACGATTGACCATGTTTATGGTTTAACGACACAACAAGGTGAACATTACTCGGCAGTTTTAGCATGGGGAGGTATTCTGGGCGCTTTGCTCAGTGGATTATTTGCACGTGCCTTAGGACGTAAGAAAGTACTTGTTTTAGCAGGTTTTCTATTTACTGCTTTTTCATTGGTTTCAGCGTTTTTACCGCCATTGGCTGTGCTTACAGCTTGTCGTTTTGGTTTAGGCTTTGCGGTTGGTATTGCTTCATTTACCGTGCCGCTTTATCTATCTGAAACCGCGCCAAAAGCGATTCGTGGCGGTATGGCAACACTTTTCCAGCTAATGATTACTATTGGTATATTCTTAATCGCGGTAACAAATGTCTTTATTGCCAAGGCGTTAGGGCATGTTGAAATTTCATTGACCTTGATGTTTGGTGTGATTGTCATATTTGCATTTGTCATGTTTTTAGGAAGTGTTTTCTTGCCAGAAAGTCCTCGTTGGTTGCTGTTAAAAGGCAAAGAGACTCAAGCTATTTCGGTACTAAAGCGTGTACGTTCATCACAGCAGGAAATTGATGATGAGGTCAATGAAATTAGAGAAAGCATTTCAATTAATAAAGGCGTTGGTTTTAATATGCTTTCTAAAGGCTTTTTCTGGAAAGTGCTTATTGTTGGCGTGATATTGCAAATGTTTCAACAATTAGTTGGTATTAATATGATGATTTACTACGCGCCAACCATCTTTGGTTATGCCGGTATGACGGGAATTATAGCCCTTCTTGCTATTCCAACGGTTAATATGCTTTTTACTTTCCCGGCAATTAAATGGATTGAAAAGTGGGGTCGCAAGAAACTACTTTATGTTGGAGCGGTCGTAATGATGGTGTCAATGTTTGCGGCGGGCTTTGCTTTTTTATCAATGGCAGGTAATGCGTCACCTAGTGGATTATCAAAAACTGTCTTATTATTGTCAGCCGTTGTTTATATTTTTGGTTTTGCCTGCTCTTGGGGGCCCGTTGCTTGGGTAATTTGTGCCGAGATTTTCCCATTAAAGGGACGTGAAATTGGCATGACCGTAACGACAATGGTGAACTGGACATTTGCAGGCGTTGTGATGGCAAACGCATTAAGCTTTATGAAGCTTTATGGTAATGCCTCGATATTCTTTGTGTTTGGAGGGTTTTGTATCTTAGCAATGATCTTCTTGAAGTTCTTTGTGCCTGAAACAAAAGGTGTGAGTCTTGAACATATTGAAAAGAATTTAGAAAATGGGGTTCCGCTTAAAAATCTGGGTGAATAAATAAGTCCTAGTACTTCTCAACTAAATAAAAGCCAACAAAAACGGCAATCATCGAAATAAAAACACTAAGCATGATATAAATAATTGCCTTTGACCATTCACCTTTTTGTAGAAGCGTTAAGGCATCTAGACTAAAACTTGAGAAGGTTGTAAATCCACCTAAGAAGCCGGTGATTAACAGGGCTCTAAAGTGAGGTGTGAGAAAGTGCTCAAGCAAGCGCTCTTTTTGAAAAAAAGCAGCCAATGCACCAATAATAAGGCATCCTAGGATGTTGACAATCAAAATGCCATGCGGAAAGGATTTTCCAAATACTTTGTAAATAAACTCAGATAAACCAAAGCGGCTGATTGAACCTAAACCACCACCTAAACCAACTAATAATAACGTCAACATCGTTGTAATTCTCCTTTAAGTTCTCATTATATAGACGTCATCAATCTTAAAGGATAGTTTAAGTGTTTGCTCGAGATAATCACTTGTACACTTCGGAAGAACGTCATTTCCTTAGCGCCAAACTATAACATAATAAATAATGAAATCAATATGTACTAAAATGCTGAGCTATTAAATACTCTAATATGACTTATGATGGTTGTCTCACTAGAATTTTGACAGAAAGCATTTGTGGGTTAGCTATATATAAGTTAGGATTTGACAGTGAATGTTCAGTAGAGGCTTGATAATCACATGGCAAAAATATTAATTGTGGATGATGAACCGCCAATACGGCAGTTATTGCATTTAACATTAACGCGACAGCAATACGATGTTGTCATGGTTGAGAATGGTGAGCAAGCATTAAAAGCACTAATAAGTGATTCTAGTATTGACTTGATCTTATTAGATTGGATGTTGCCAGATACCAGTGGGATTAAGCTATTAGCGCAAATCAGGCAAACCAAGCAGCTTGAGACTTTACCTGTGATTATGTTAACGGCTAAGGCTGAGGAGGGTGATGTTTTAAGAGGGTTTGGTATGGGCGTTGATGATTATGTCACTAAGCCATTCTCACCTAAAGAACTGATTATGCGTATTCAAGCTTTGTTAAAGCGGACAAAGGGGGTAAGTGATGATAAATCAAAACTCACTTTTCGAGAGCTTAATGCTGATTTACAAAGTCACGTGTTGAGCTGTAAGGGGCAAATAATCAAATGTGGGCGACTTGAATTTAAGTTAATAACGTATTTAATGAAACATGCAGGTAAAACATTATCGCGTGCACGTATTTTGGATCACGTTTGGGATACAGATAAGGAAGTCACTGAACGAACCGTTGATGTACATATTGCGCGAGTTAGAAAACTCTTAGCTTCCTGTCATTATGATATTTATTTGCGTGCGATTCGTGGAGAGGGTTATCAACTCATTGATCAAGAGATTGTATGAAGATGATAGATGAACACAATAAAATTGGCTTGCTTTGGGCAAAGACTTTCGCTCAAGGTATTACTGATGCCGTTGTCATCATTGACCAAGAAGGGGTGATGCAATGGTTTAATCAACCGGCCAAAAATTTCTTTCAATTATCCAGTGCGCAATTGACGCAAAACATTACTGAAGTTTTTGAGTTTCCTGCTTTGTTGACTTATTTGCGACAAAAAAACATGAGCACCTTTGAGTTGCCATTACCCAAAACACCCGATCAGATATTGTCTGTGGTACTTATTCCCTATGACCAGCATTTCTTGCTTATTACTCAAGATGCCGGTTTTCGGCACCATATTGAGCGTATGCGTCAAGACTTTGTCGCCAATGTCTCACATGAAATGCGCACACCATTGACGGTTATTCGCGGTTATTTAGAATTGATGCAGCCAGATGTTGCTGAGCATTTAAGTCAATGGCTACCTTATTTTGAGCAAATGCAGCAACAAATGATGCGTATTGAATGGCTTATTGAAGATTTGTTATTATTATCTAAAGTTCAAAGCCATCAAGTGCAAAAAGGTGAACTAGAGACGTTGAATGTTGCACCAATGCTCATTGAAATTATCGAATCGACAAAAACACTAGGTACAGATAAGCATCAGTTTGTTTTAGATATTGACGAAAAGTTGCCACTTCAGGGCAATGAAAAAGAAATCAATAGCTGTTTTAGTAATTTGATTATCAACGCGGTACGCTACTCCCCAAATGGCGGAAGGATTACGATTGCTTGGTATCAGGATAAACATGGTAAGCACTTTTATGTCAAAGATGAGGGCTTAGGTATTGAGCAAAAGCACATTCCGCGCCTAACTGAGCGCTTTTATCGCGTGGATAAAGGACGCTCCCCAGAAACAGGAGGTGCTGGTCTTGGGTTGGCAATTGTCAAACACGTGCTTATTCGCCATAAAGCATCATTGAGCATTCAAAGCGAGCTTGGTAAGGGCAGTATATTTCGTTGTGATTTCCCTAGCTAATGATTAATGGAAGAATCTAAATAGCGCTTGATTTCAATCACGTCATTTTGCTTATCAACAAAGACAAGATGTGGGTTGTGATCGATTAATTCATGGGTCTCATATTCAGCGTAAGATGCAATAATCACGGTGTCCCCTGTGGCGACATGACGTGCTGCGGCACCATTAAGACAAACTTCACCTTTATCGCCTAAGATGACGTAGGTGGCAAAGCGTGCACCATTGTTACAGTTGTAAATTTCAACGCGCTCAAAAGGGATTAGGTTTGCCTCTTTACAAAGCGCGCGATCAATGCTGATTGAACCGTAATAATTAAGATTTGCTTCTGTGACAGTTGCCATGTGTATTTTAGATTTTAATAGTGTGCGTTTCATACATTTTCCTTGGTAAGCTGAATGATTTTAGCAAGTGGGAGGTTATCAATAAGGCGAATATCATCAATAATCACTGCAGCAAAGCGGCGGTTATCAATATCCTCTAGATAATCAATTTTGATATGGTTGGCTATAAGTTTGTTCTTGACTTGTTCAATATCATGATTCTGACGAATCGTTTGGGCAAAATAGCCTGCCTTGTTGCGAGCGCTTTTATTTAAACGTAAATTTCTTGAGCTAAAAGCAAGTCCATCTTTTTCACGGATAATTGGACAGCTAACGATGTTGGTCTGTATAAAGAATGCTTGTGTCATGCCTTTGATTAGCTGAAATTGTTGATAATCTTTTTCGCCAAAGTAGGCATTGTCTGCTTGAGCAATATTTAACAGCTTCATTACTATGGTGAGCATTCCCTCAAAATGGCCAGGACGTGAAGAGCCACATAATATCCGACTTAAATGGTTTTCAATGATTTGATAATTATAATTATCCGGATAAAGCATCTCTTTATGTGGCGATAGTAGAAAATCAACACCTTCCGTCGTCAGTAGATCAACATCTTGTTGCCATGTATTTGGATAATCGTCAAAATCGCCTTGATTATTGAATTGTGTCGGGTTGACAAAAATGGTTACCAATGTGTAATCATTGTCTTGTTGGCTTTGCTTGATTAAACTCAAGTGCCCTTTATGCAGTGCGCCCATAGTCATTACAACACCTAGAGTCTTGTTAGTTGCAATGTGCTGACGTATTGTTTGCCAAGAGACTATATCATTAAAAATCTTCATTAGAAGTCCTTAGTTTATGCAATTTTAATATCGTAACTTTCTTGCTTATTAGGGTAGTCACAGCTCTGTACTGCATGATGATAAGCGTCAAATGCTGCTTTGATATCACTAAAACCATTGAGAAAGTGGCGCACAAATTTTGGTTGAAGGTTGTTGTTTAAGCCAAGCATATCTTGAAGAACAAGTACTTGACCATCAACATCATTGCCAGCACCAATCCCAATTACTGGAGTGCTAAGCATTTGACTGATTTCCTTGGCAAGCTCACTAGGTACACATTCCATGACTAGACTAAAGCAGCCAATTTCTTGAAGTTGCAGCGCTTGTTCTTTTAAATTCTTGGCAGCTGCTTGATCTTTGCCCTGTACCTTGTAACCCAAGCTATGCACTGATTGCGGTGTCAATCCAATATGCCCCATCACGGGGATGCCGGATTCAACAATATGTGCAATAACCTCTTGATGCCCATTAATGCCCTCGATCTTTATGGCATTGGCGCCACATTTAATTAATCTGTCGGCATAATGTATGGCATGCGCTATACCTTGGCGTTGTGCAAGAAATGGCATATCAGCAATGATAAGTTTATCAGGCGCGCCTTTAACAACAGCTTGTGTCATAAAACACATCATATCAATTGTCGCATGGGTTGTGTCAGGATAGCCAAGTTGCGTCATCACGCCGCTATCACCAACAAGCAGCATGTCAATGGCTGTCTCATTCATGATTTGCGCAAAAGTAAAATCATAACAAGTCAGCATCGATAGCTTTTGTTGCTTGAGCTTTTTGCTTTGAAGGTCGCTAATGCTTTGTTTTTTAATTAAGTTATGCGTGCTCATGTTGCTCTCCCGTTTTATTATCCAAATTTGCCTGATAGACGTCGACAAATGCTTGGTAAATTTTGACAAAACCATCTTCTTCAAGTGCTTCTAAGTTGCGCTTAATCGTCTGCAAATCTTGGCGCTTTAAAGGTCCTGTTAGGGCGTTGTTATAATCGCTGTCAATATTAAGCAGTGTTTGTTTAAGATAGGGTTTAATATCATTTAATGATGCATTAAAGGTTGTTGTCATTTCATTAAAAAACTTTTGCCATAAGAGTGTGGTGAAGTTATTCGCCATTACACAAAGCGCGTGATAATAAGCTTTTTTTGCTTGAGGAATTTGAATAGATGGATTAGTCAATTGTGGAAAAATAGTACTAAAAGCGGGTGCCTTCTCCTCGCCAACAAATAGTATTTTTTGATAAAAATCAAAATCATATGGTTGTGAGGGAAACGTCATTAAAGGGTGATATGATAAGGCATTTTGGCTTACTAATGTGCCTGAAAAGTGCACGCATAGTTTATCATTCAATTGTCGATGATTATCTAAAAATGAGTCTATCGCATCGTCACTAATTGCCAGTAGAATAATGTCGCTTTGATCAAGCGTATTTTCTGGAGGTTCTGCTTGCTGACGGTGCCATAGCGTATGTGGGATATTTTTGAGCTTAAAATAAAATTGTATATGTCGCGCAAGTCGACCATTGCCAATAATGCCATAGCTAGGATTGGCGCCTAATGAATGAGATACCTGTCGCATTGGATCAAGTTCCTTGTTGTCTGTGTTTTTATGTTGTATCAGTTTAAGTTGTTGACGTTTGTATTTTCCCAATAAAGAGTAAAATCGCACGTTTACAACTTGGGTGTTATTCTAGGATAACATTATGCTTGAAGCAATGGAGGGTATTGGTTTATTGACTTTATGTTAAGAGGTCAGTGTGTCTTTTTCCAGCGATAAGGGTCGTTATAATCTTTTTCCAGTTGATCGATATTTTTTTGCAAACGATCAAGGCAAAATTGCATGCTTTCTGGGCGTGATAAGTTACGATTTGCGAGTCCACGAATCGTAATGCCAGCTTTTTCAATTGCCGGCATATTAAGTCCTTCAAGCAAAGTGTCTTCGATTTCTTTGTTTAATAAGCCACTGCGTTGTAGGTTGGCGCTGGCAACGAGCTTTTCAGTGACTGAGGTTAAAGCAAATAAACGTTGTTCACGTTGCATTAGGATGATTTTAAACTGTTTACGTAAGCGGAATATGGTGTAAAAGCATATAATGCTGCCAATGCCAAGTCCGATAAGAAAGCTATAATCTAACATGGTTAAACCAGATGTAACCCGCCACTGCCTTTTTGTGCGCTATTCTTTGAAGGGTTAACATCATTATCATCACCCTCATTAACATCAATGCCATAACCAAATTCGCGAGCATAAAGACCTTGCGCTGTCTCACCTGCGTAAAGCTCAAGCACTGCTTCAACAGGGATTTGCAATGACATCGCCTCGCCATCAAATGTAGCATCAAAGCGAATAAATTGATCATCACAGTCAAAACGCTCAATTGCTTCAGGGGCAATATTAAGTAGCATTTTACCGTCTTCATCGATATGACTTTCGGGTAAGATCACCCCTTCATATTCGGTATCAACAAGCAAATAAGGTGTTAAATCATGATCGATCATCCAGTCATAGGTTGCTTCAACTAAGTAAGCGCGTAACATTGCCATGGTGGTATTCCTTATTGAGTTCTAATACTTTTTCTAAATGAATTACGTGCAAATAAACGTTTTGCATATTTGATGAGCGGCATTGCTTTTTCAGGTAAGCGGATATCTAACTTGGGTAAATTATATAGGATCACGGCCAGAGAGCAATCCGCAATGGTGAAGTCATCACCAAGCAAATAAGATTGTCGACTGAGGGTCGGAATCAATGAAAAAAGTGCCTTAAGTAGCGCAATCTTGTTGGCTTGTCGAATGTCTTCATTATCAGCGTTTAATGCGTTGATGAGATAAGGCATCCATTCGTTGTCAATTTTTTTGCATAACATACGCGCTTGAGCACGCTCAAGTGGAAAAACAGACAACAAAGGTGGGTAGGGGAATCTCTCTTCAAGATACTCAAATATGATATTTGGCTCATATACAATTAGATCTTTTGTCATTAATGTTGGCACGCCGCCATAAGGGTTAAGCTCATAAAGCTCTTCTAATTTATCTTCAGCAACAACATCAATAATATCTGCACTAATGTCTTTTTCCGCAAGAATCATTTTAATGCGATGACAAAAAGGGTCATTACCGTTGGTGTATAAAGTCATTGATGATCGTTTGTTTTGAGCAGACATTTATCCCAATTTTCCTTATTCAATATTAGCTTCAACATTATATACTACTGATTAGCCATTTTGCATCATAGAAGTCGTAGTAATAACAAAAAAGCCCCACTGAGACTTCAGTTGGGCTTTTATTAAAATGTATAAAAAATAGAAAGTAGGTGTATTGATTAACGCTTAGAGAATTGACGTTTTCTACGTGCTTTTCTAAAGCCAACTTTCTTACGTTCAACTTTACGTGGGTCACGCGTGATAAAGCCTGCTTGACGTAACTCAGGTTTTAAGTTCTCATCAAAGTCAACTAAAGCGCGTGCGATACCTAAACGGATTGCGCCAGATTGACCAGTTTCACCACCGCCATGAACGTTGATTTTGAAATCAAAGCTTTCTAAGTTGTTAGTTAAATCAAGTGGCTGACGTACAACCATGCTTGCAGTCTTGCGACCAAAATAATCATCTAGTGGCAAACCATTAACAATAATGCTGCCAGCGCCTTTTTTCATAAATACACGAGCAACTGAGCTCTTGCGACGACCAGTACCGTAATTGTATGCTTGAGTCATTTTCCTATCCTATTCTTATATTTCTAAAACAAGTGGTTGTTGCGCTGTATGCGGATGAGATTCACCTGCATAAACTTTTAACTTTTTGTACATCGCACGACCTAAAGGATTTTTAGGAAGCATGCCTTTAACAGCAGATTCGATCGCACGCTCTGGGTGTTGTGCAATTAATTTCTCAAAAGAAACAGACTTAAGACCACCAATATAACCTGTGTGGTGATAGTAAATTTTATCTTTTTGTTTGTTGCCAGTTACAGCAACTTTCTCAGCGTTGATCACAACAATGTAATCGCCTGTGTCAACGTGAGGTGTATATTCAGCTTTATGCTTACCACGAAGACGTCTTGCAATTTCGGTTGCAAGGCGACCTAAAGTTTTACCATTTGCATCGATCAAAAGCCATTCTCTTTTGACTTCATCACTCTTAGCGCTAAACGTTTTCATCTTTGTTACCTTAATATTTATTATTAACTACTCAGTTTTGCTAATTTCTGTGTGGGTTGTTCCCAATCCATAAAAATTTAAGCGTGGCGATTCTATCATAGTGACTGATTAAAAAGAAGTACTAAGTTTATGTTTTGCATGTTTTGGCGACTGATTGAGTAAAAAATATACGTTCAAATATTTTTGATTAATTTTTTTCTAAAAAAACAAAAACACCTCTTTCTATTTGCGAAAATGCCGTTATAATTAGCCCTCGTTCGGAGAGATGGCTGAGCGGTCGAAAGCGGCGGTCTTGAAAACCGTTGACTGTAACAGGTCCGGGGGTTCGAATCCCTCTCTCTCCGCCACTTATTTTTTGCTTACAAATATCATTACCAAATAAATCGCTATCGAAGCAAATAACGCTGCTTCATGAAGATGCGTAAAAGCAATTGCGCCAATGATTGATCCTCCCAAAAAAGATAGAATCAAGATCGAGTATAATTTTAACTTCCAGATAGCAATGTTTTTCCTTTTTATCCAATGCGCAAGCAAAACACCAAGGTCGGTTGTGGTTCCAGTCATGTGTGTGGTGCGAATAAGCGCTGAGCCATAATGTGTGGTCATTGCGTTTTGTAATCCCATGGTTGCAGCCAATAAGTATTCACAGTAGAGAATATCAAGATGCATGAGTCCTATGGAAGTTAAGATGAGTGCTAGTTGTAATATTAGAATGACACGATAGCGTTGATCTTTATGGTAATGCTCATTTTTGATTAACAACCCACTGATGATTGCACCCGTTAAGAAAGCAAGCACTAATGCGATCATGCGTAAAAATGCGGTATAGTCACCCTCAGCAAAATGAGTGCCTGCAAAGGTTAAATTTCCTGTTACATAGCCAACGGGGTTGTGTAAGAAGCTAATGAGCGTTGCAGCGTTAATAAAGCCACCATTGAATGGTAAGAGGATTGCTGAAATATAAATCCAAGCGGATGATTGAGGAATGCTATTTTTCATGTTTGATTCAAAATACCTCAGCTTTAGATGTTTGTGTTTCGTTTAAGCTGCTAAGGGCGAAAAGAGTTTTAGAGTATAAGCTTATTTGATTTTAGCTTCTTTATAAAGAACGTGTTGACGAACAACTGGATCAAATTTTTTGATTTCCATCTTGTTTGGCATAGTGCGCTTGTTTTTAGTTGTTGTATAATAATGACCTGTGCCAGCGCTTGAAACTAATTTGATTTTATCACGCATATTAAATTACTCCTGAAGTATCTAGTGAATTAGAATTTTACGTTACGTGCACGTAAATCAGCTAACACAGAATCGATGCCTTTTTTATCGATAATGCGCATACCTTTTGAGCTGACGCGTAGACGAACATAACGATTTTCGCTCTCAACCCAAAAACGGTGTGAGTGCAAGTTAGGTAAAAAACGACGCTTAGTTTTGTTTTGTGCGTGCGATACGTTGTTGCCAGTCATCGGGCGCTTGCCTGTAACCATACAAACTCTAGACATGTTATCCTCCAGTCAATTGCTGTAAATTAAATAGTTATAATTATTAAATTCTCAAGGGGCAACTTTATAGCAAAAAAATGACGCAAAGGCAATCAGAATTTATAACATACTTTCAATAAGCTGCCAGATCATGACAATTCGCTGCGCATTCTATCATTGTCATTAGCGCCTTACAATTGCCAAGTGGTCGATATTTTAATTTGTGGTCAAATTTAAATTAAATTTATCTTGTGATGCCAGAACTTTGAAGTTGTTTCGATAGTTGCCTAAAGTACCTTTGTCAAATGTATGATATAAAACGCCTGATGTGTACGCTGCAATATCTTGTTTAATTTCGCCATCAAAGTGAATACACAGACTATCGCCACTGTAATCGAATCCTAGCCCGTCATGACCAATGCGATTGCAGCCGATAACATAAGCTTGATTTTCAATCGCGCGAGCTTGCAATAATGTGCGCCAATGTGCGCGACGCTTAGCAGGCCAGCTCGCGATATTTATCAATAGGTCATAGTCATTGTTATTGCAGTTAAAAACAGGGAATCTTAGATCAAAACAAATGCTTAAGAGAATGTTAAAACCTTTGTAGTGCAAAATCTTACGCGTTTTGCCTTCAGTAAGTAGTTTATACTCATCAGATAGTACAAACAGATGGCATTTATCATAATGAGAAACTAAACCTTCGGGCGTGACAAAAAACAAACGATTCACTGGTTTTTGCATATCATTCAATACAACAACGCTACCGATAATCGCTGCGTTTTTGTACTGTGCTTGGCGCTTTAGCCAGTTAATGATTTCATCCTCTGGAGTAATAGCTTTATCCATGTTCGGTGTGAAGCCCACGTTAAACATCTCTGGTAGCACGATCAGGTCGCAAGGCTCAAGATCGGCAATAATTTTTTCAAAGTGAGTATAGTTTTGATGCTTGTCTTCCCATGCGATATCAGACTGAATGACGGCGACCTTTAAACTTGACATAGTCGTTTGGCTCCTTGTAATAAGACATCATCATATTTGGCAAAGCACAAACGCACCAATCCCTGCTTAGGTGTTTCATATAATGATGAAATCGGCACCAGTCCAACACCGTGCTCATGAATCAAACGTTGGCAAAAACTAAAGTCATCCTCATCAGAAATCGCGGTATAGTCAAGTATCTGAAAAGGTGAACCTGACCATGGCAGTATCTTAAAGCGGCTACTGGTAAGACCGTTGATTAGCTTTTTGTGCTGGGTTTGATAAAGTTTGGGTAAGTCCTGCCAATACTCAGGATGTGCATTAATGCCATCAGCTAGTGCTAATTGCATCGGATGTGGTGCGCTGAAGCTTGTGAATTGTTTCATAGCATTTATCATTTGGATAATTGCTGGTGGCGCAATACAAACACCTAGGCGCCAACCGGTAAGGTTATAAGTTTTGCCAAGAGATTGAACAACGATAAGTTGATCTTTTAGCTCAGGAATTTGTAAGGCGCTGGTATAAGAATCTCCTGCGTAAATATGCTCATATACCTCGTCACTAAGCAATAGAATATCCCGACCTTTGATCAGTTTTGCGATTTCTTGATATTGCGCTTTTGTGATCACACTACCCATAGGGTTGTGAGGCGAATTAAGAATGATGAGCTTGGTTCTAGCATTAACCGTTTGTGCTAGTCGCTCAAGGTTGATATCTCCGTTTGGCAATAAGGGAATACGTCGACTAATGCCTTGATTGAAGTTAACAATCGAAGGGTAGGCATCAAAAGCAGGATCAAAGTAGATCACTTCATCACCCTTACTAATGCACGCGCTAATTAGCGCAAAAATTGCCTCAACGGCACCTGAGCTAATAGATACACTATCCTCGGGATTAATATCTACGTCGTAACTCATCTTTACTTTATGTGCGATCGCTTGTTTTAAGCTAGGCGCCCCAGGAATCGGTGCATATTGATTAAAGCCATTTTGCACATAATAATTCAAACGATCGACTAACCAATCAGGCGTTTTAAAATCAGGCGCACCTTGCGTGAGGTTAATGGCATTATGGGCTTTTGCCATTACCGACATTTTACCAAAAATGGATGGCTCGGTGTTGATGTAGGGTTTAAATGGCATAGATATAACTTCCTTTGAGGTTTCCAGATTAGGATTCGGCATGTAAACATTCTTTAATGTCATTAATAATCGTGGTTGCCGAAATGTCACGACAATGCGCTACGCCACGCCCTGCCCATAGCGACATATACTCTTTATCAGCAGTTTCTTTTGCTTTAGCTCTGATGCTTTGAGTTAAAGCGTGTTGTTCAGGGTATGGCAATATATATTGTGAGCGTAGAGTGTGGTTATCAACACTTGCCATTTTTTCTATGAAGCGATTAGGAATAGCTCGTGCAATTCGTCCTGAAAATGCTTGAGTCAAGGTGGTGGTATCACTCGTTTGACAGAGAAGTTCCTTTTTATATGTGGGGTGAGTCCCTGCTTCTTTGGTGGTTAAAAAAGCGGTGCCCATTTGCACAGCTATAATGCCTGGCTGTGAGAGCATGTGTGCTACATCTTGAGGTGTCATAATGGCACCTGCGGCAATAATCAAATCATCCTCTCTAAGGCGGCGTATATTTTGAATAATGTGGAGTTTGTTGCAATTGTTAACGATGTGGTTTGAAAAACTGCCGCGATGTCCTCCTGCTTCTTCACCTTGAACAGTGAATGCATCTACCTGAGATAGTCTTAATATGTTTGCTTGTTCAGTAGAGGTGCTTGTGCCAATAATAAATGTGTTATTGCTCTTGAGTTTTGCTGTTAGGGTGGCATTAAGTGACCCGAATGTATAACTAAATACTGGTATCTTATAGTCTAAAATGACTTGTATCTGCTCATTAAAATCAGGTAGCCATGGTGTCTGAGCTTCTGGTATAAATGTGGTAAAACCATTGCACGCCTTGCTAAGTGCTGTAATTGCATGGCTTTGATCACTTGCTTTTTGGTGGGGTTCTGGGATGAAAAGATTAACTGCAAATGGCTTTGCAGTAAGTGATTTAATTTTTCTAATGGCTTTTTCAATGTCGCTAGGTTGCATGTAGCCTGCACCTAAGGAACCAAGTGCTCCAGCATTTGATACAGCAGCAATCAGTTCAGGTGTGGTGATCCCGCCTGCCATCGGTGCTTGGATAACAGGGATGCTTATGCCAAGGCGCTGCGTTAATAAGTTTCCTTTAAACATGTTGAATCCTCACAGTGTGGTGTGGATGAAGGTATTAAACAGTATATACCCATCGCAAAGCATTTTGCAGAATTTCTTCCTTAGCAATTAAGTGTTTTGAATATTTTGGATACGGAAAAAGTTGAATTGTTTGAGTGTGGCGGAGAGAGGGGGATTCGAACCCCCGATGGAGTTATTAGCCCCATACTCCCTTAGCAGGGGAGCGCCTTCAGCCTCTCGGCCATCTCTCCGCGGTACTGCGACAATTTATCGACTTGACCTTTCTATGTCAAGTGGTTAATGCCGATATTTTGAAATCGAATTAAATCAGATTAAAAAACAGCAAAATAAACTGAAATTATACCCATCGTAAATCATTTTGCGGTGGGTATGAAATCAGAAAAAATCAAAATGAGTTATGAAATTATGCAGTAAAAAGTGGGTTTTATTTAATAATCATCCTAGGGGATTTCATTACTACTTCATCGTTTAACTCAATCCCAAGTCCTGGCGTTTCTGGAGCTTCAAAGAAACCATTAACAGGTTGTGGGTCTTGTATACAAAGCTCGCGATTAAAATCTTTTAAGGCGTAGGTGTGATGTTCATGGATAATGAAGTTGGGGATTGCGGTTTCCAAGTGCAAACTAGCAGCGGTTGCTACGGGACCACCGCAGACGTGGGCTTGGATTTTGACATCATACATATCGGCATAATCACAAATTTTCTTTGCTTCAGTTAAACCACCGCAAAGCCCAATATCAGGTTGTAAGACATCAACGGTTTGTTTCTCAAGATATTCACGTACGCCATGGCGTAGATACAAACGCTCACCGGCAGCAATAGGCACGTTTAATTTTTGCTTAAGTGGTTCGTGTAACTTGCTATTTAAATAATTAACGGGTTCTTCAAAATATAAGCAGTTAAACGCCTCTGCGATTTCACCAAGTTGCAACGCGGAGGTGAGCCCAGGCAAACTATGACACTCAAAAATAATATCACCATTTTCACCCAATACATCGCGAATTGCTTGCATGCGGGCTCGAATGAGATTCAAATGATCGCGGCGAAACGGCAAGGTGCAGTCATAAATTGTATCCCCCTTGTGATCAAACATCATTGGGTCAACTTTAACTGCATCATAGCCTTCAGCCACTGCTTTTTCAGTCGCTTTGGCATAGTCCTCGGGTTTAAATAGTGTCTTACGTTCATAACAGTCCCAGTCAAATTGCAGCTGGCTGGCATAGGTACGCAGTTTTTTATTGGTTTTGCCGCCTAATAATTGATAGACGGGAACACCAAGTGCTTTGCCTTTAATATCCCAAAGAGCGGTGTCAATCGCACTCATCGCAGCGTAAACGACAGGTCCTCCTCCTAAACCCCAGAAGCTTTCTCTGAGCATACGATTCCATAGATTTTCAGTATCAAATGGGTCAATGCCAATCAGCATTTCCTCACTAAATTCTTTGATCATATGTGCCGCAGCGGAATGTCCTAAATCATAGGCAAGACCCGCTTCACCGACGCCAGTTAACCCCTCATCAGTATGAATGCGCACAAATACGGGTGACCATGCTGGACGCTTGGGGCAGTGAATATCAAAAATTTCAATATGGGTGATTTTCATCAATTACTATCCTTAATCTTATTGTTTCGTAGACGAGAGTAATCCTCTTATCTGTATGCAATATGTTATCGGCAAAGTTTTAAGGTGTCATGTTCTTTTACAATGAATGCGGCATGTTATAATCTCGCCAATTAAATTAACTTCGGAAGAAAGAATAAATGCCACATATTGAAATAAAATGCTCAAGTGATATTGAACTAGATTGTGATGTAATATTTAAAGACATTGAAACACAGATCAATCAGTTTGACCTAAGTTGCGGTGATTGCAAGTCACGACTTTACCGTACAGAAGAGTATAGACATTCACATATTAAGGTTGATGCACATTTTTTGGAGAAACCTAATCGTGATCAGCATTATATTGAAACCATGCTTAAAATCATTGATGGTGTTATAAGACCGCAAACTCCCACAGGCACGTGGCTATCGATTGAATTTCATTTTTCTAAGTACTACATTACCGAGAAATTGTAATGATAGGTGTTTTGGCGGGTATGGGACCCATGTCAACGGCACCATTTATCGACTTGTTAATGAAAAGTTGGCAGAAAAAGTTTAGTGCGTTTAACGATATTGAGTTTCCACATGTTGTAATTTATTCATTGCCAACGCCTTTCTACATCGATAAGGCACTTAATCATGTTGAAATGGAGCGCGTGTTATTAGTGAAGGCTTGTTAAAGTTACAGGGTTGGGGTGCTAAGTTGATTGCAATTTCTTGTAATACGGCGCATTTATATTTTGAGCAGTTACAACAGCACTTGGATGTGAAATTACTAAACATTATTCATGAGACAGTTAAGCTGGTTCCAAAAAATGCAAACAGAGTAAGTTTGCTTTCAACACAGTCAACATTCGATAGTAATTTATATCAACTGGCAATTGAAAAAGTAGCAAAAGGATTTATTTTTGAGCCTCATTGGCAGCAAGAAATCAATGCTTTAATTCGGGCAGTTAAAACAAGTGCAGATAGTGTTTATGAGGAAGCCTATGTGTTATTGTTGACACTAACCAAATTAAAAGTCGATATGGTAATAATTGGTTGTACTGAGTTAAGTGAGATTATCTTACGTGTTAGAGATGATCAGAAGCTACCTATGAGGATAGTTGACTCATCAAAAGCATTGGTAGATGCAGTTCTTCGTGATAGTAAAGAAGGTGATTAAAGCGTGTTGTAAAGCTCAATATCTGTTTCATGTGCTAAGTGTTTGACATAGCGTTTAATATTCTCAGGAATATTGATGAGATGGCTGATAATACCTAGATTACGTAATATCGGGAAAACCATAATATCATCCCAAGACAACTGGTTACTGCTAGCATATGTAAATGTCATAAGCGGATCAAGCTCATTTAAAATCGCTTGCGTGCTTTCAATGGCAGCATCTGGGAAGCGTAGATTTGCCTTAAAGCAACCAATGTATTTTTCTTTCTTACGCTCAAAATAGTCTTTAGCGCCTTGGGTTGGGAAGTCGCGTTGATTCAGTGGGTGATCCAAAAAACTTGGGTAGACCAGTGATTTACTGGCATTACTCAGCAGTGTCGTTAATTCAATGAGTTTGGAGTTTGTCGTGATTTCGTCACTTAATATTGGCTCGTCGTCAAAATTGTTGAGATGTTGACAGATATCCAAACTTTCAACCAAAAAGCTACCGTCATCTTTTTGTAAAAAAGGTACTTGTTTTTTGCCGATCAGATCAATATGAGATTTTTCATCATCATTGGCAAGGTAAACCAGCTCAAGTGGGATTTGTTTTAGTCCTGAGATAATGCATGGACGGATACAAAAAGGGCAGTGTTCATAAATATAAAGTTTCATCAAATTTCCTTGTTATTATTTTAGATAGGTTTGTGCTTGTGCCACTAGCCAATCATGTACAATTTTTTTATTGGTAGAATGTCGATGCGGTTGGTTGTCTACTAGGTAATAATATTGTTGTAGTGGCAAATGGTCTTGCCAAATACTAAGACGTTTGTTTTGAATTAATGCATAAACAAGCGGCAAGTGTGTAACAAAGCTACCCAGTCCATTTTCAACGGCTTGAAGCGCATGAATAGTTGTGGCAACGGAGATCTTTTTGCTAGGCATTTGCAAATGAGTAGACTGACAAAAAATCTGCCAGTCTTGTTCACGCAAGGGATGATTTACGATAATCGCAGGACTGCTTTGTATCTCGTTGGCTTTAATGATCTGTGGGTTGTAGACAAGCACCAGTTGATTTTGCCATAACTTAACTGCTTTACTGCTTATATCTTCTAATCCCAATTGAATGTTCAGATCAGCATTTTCAACATCGTGTGTTTTTAACTCAGTCGATGTCATCATATTGAGATTGATATCTGGATGTTTTAGATAAAGGTCACTTAATCGTGGGATTAGCCACTGCACGGCAAGTGTTGAAAAAATACGTAGTTGTACAGTGTCTTGACTAATTGGTTTAATCTGACTTGTTGCTTGTTCAATATGGTTTAGTGCAGCTTCAATTTCTTTGTAATAACGCATGCCGTCATGTGTTAATTCAACGTGTTTTGTGTCACGGTTAAAAAGCGTTGTCCCAAGATATTGCTCTAATTGTTTAATTTGTTGACTAATCGCGCCGGCAGTAAGATTAAGCTCGGCAGCAGCCTGAGCAAAGTGCTTGTGCTTGGCAACAGCAATAAAATAGGGCAAAGATTTTAATGGTGGCAATTGCATAAGAAGTTATGACTCTCATTGATTTGTGCTTATGGTACGTCGAACGCCTGTGGCTGTAAAGCTGAGTGATTAATGAGATGTCGAATGAGAAACTGCTGTAAATGCTAGAGCTTGTTGATTCCTTTGGTTTTTTTGTTGCTCCAAGATGCTTTGTATTTTAGAACTTTTAGCAATCACGGCATTGGTTGCGGACATTTGATTTAGTGTATAGAAATGAAGCCCATGTACACCAAGATTAATTAAGTCATCACACAGTTTAGCGACAACATCACTGGCAAAGTCTTGCAATGCAACAGAGTCATGTGCATAAGCGGCAAGACGTTTATCAAGCCACTGTGGAATATCAGCATGACAAATTTGTGAGAAGCGTTTTAGCCCTTGATAATTGGCAATGGGCATAATCCCTGCTGTAATTGGAATATTGATTTGGTGATCATGACACATTTGTAAGAAATGATAGAAAGCATCAATACTATAAAAATATTGCGTAATGGCATGATTTGCACCTGCATTAACCTTTTGTTTTAGATTATCGATATCTTCTTGTAAGGTCTTGGAGCTGGGGTAGAACTCAGGATATGCTGCAATCGTAATATCAAACTGCTCACCACTGATTTGACGAATATAATCAATCAATTGGTAAGCATAATTAAAGCTTACATTCGTTTGTTTTTGGATATTTTGTGGTAGATCCCCACGAACAACAACAAGGCGATTAATGCCAAGCTTAATATACGCTTGCAAAAGATTACAAATCGCTTGCTTATCAAGATGAAAGCAGGTGATGTGTGGCACAACGTCAATATGTTGTTGACGTAAATAGCGAATAAGTATTAACGAATTAGCGTAAGATTCGGAACCGCCAGCGCCAAAAGTGACGGATACGTATTTAGGTGCATGAGGCTTTATTTCATCAATGGCTTGGTAAAGCTTGCCATTGTCAAGATGAGCTTTGGATGGGAATAGTTCAAAACTAATATGGCTGTGATTAGGCATGGTGTTCACTCGTAAAAGACGTTGTTATTTCATGGTTTAAGGCTTTCTCAAGATCGGCAATCAAATCATCAGGGTCTTCGATGCCAATGGATAGTCGAATAAGACTTTCTGGAATATTGCGATTGCTACTATCAATTGCGGCATGTGACATCTGACAAGGCAAGCTAATAAGACTCATTAAACTGCCGAAGCTTACTGAGATAGTAAAAAGTTGTGTCTGATTAACAATGTGTTTAGATAGTTCAAATGATTCAGTGGTAAAGCTCAATACCGAACCAGCGCCTGTTGTTTGAGCCTGCATAATATTAAATCCACAATGTGTTGGCAGTCCTGCGTAGTAAACTGTAGTCACTTTGGGATGGTTCTCTAGAAATTGTGCAATTTTAAGCGCGCTTTGTTGCTGCCGTTCGATACGTAAACCAAGTGTTTTGACTCCTCTTAATAAAAGCCATGCTTGCATAGGGTCAAGTGCATTACCATTAGCATTTTGTAAGAATTTAAGCGCTTGTGCTAAATGTTCATGATTAGTGACAACAATACCTGCAGAAACATCGCTGTGTCCTGCTAAATGCTTAGTCGCTGAATGAATCACAATATCAGCACCAAGATCCAGTGGTTTTTGTAGCCACGGTGATAACAAAGTATTGTCGACGGCAAGAATAATCTCTTGTGGTAGCTTTAATCTTAAGGCGTTGATATCAGTGATTTGTTGTAGTGGGTTAGTTGGTGTTTCTAACAATACCAACTTAGTATTCGCCGTTAATGCTTGTTTTAGTGCTTGCTCATCATTGAAGTCAACCTGTGTGCATTGAATATTAAAACGCGTTAATACTTTGTGAATAATGCGGTGTGTACCACCATAAATATCCGTACCAATAATGATATGATCGCCTGCGTTTAATAGTTGCAGCACACAACTAATGGCTGCCATACCACTACTAAATGCCAGACCATATTGCGCATTTTCAAGCTTGGCAATGTAAGCTTCAACGTACGTTCGTGTCGGATTACCACTTCTTGAATAATCATAGGTGTTATCAGGATGCTCAGCGTCATCTTGGGCGAACGTAGCCGTTTGATAGATAGGTAAACTATTGGCGTGATGAGGGTCGTTATTGTTAATATTTGGATGAATAAGGCGAGTCCACTGATCCATATTATGCAACCTCGTAAATTTTAGCTTGACTCAGCGTTTGAGCTACCTGCTTTGTTTCTAAGGTGCCAACGGTTGTGTAATTATTGCCATTGAGTTTACCAATTTGAAATGTCAGACAATGCGCTTTAGCCCAAGTGATCGCTTGCGGCTGAATGACTTGCGTTGCTTTTTCTTTCGCGCAGTCATACGTAAGTGTCTCGTAGCGAATAGCTTCTTTAAATTTATTGGGATCCAAATGATAAACACCATCGACATCTTTAAGCAAAATACAGCGCTTGGCCTGTAATTGATGCGCAATAAAAAGCGCGCTTAGATCTGAACCGCCGCGCCCTAAAAGGCAAGGTTCATTGTCTTTATTCTCGGCAATGAAGCCAGGTACAACGATGGCTTGTTGTGTATTCAATAGCGCATGAAATAATGATTGATTGATGCAAAGTGGTGTGGCATTAGCATAATCGCCTTCAGCAACAATGGGACGGGTGATGAAATTACTTTGGATACCGTGCTGTAGTAGTGTTTGTGTGAGATAGGCGACGGATTGTAGCTCACCAGTGGAAAGTAATAAAGCACGGGCTTTAGCGATTGTTTGATTGTTACTTAAATCCAATGCACTTTGATTTTCTAAAGTATCAGTGGTATTACCAATAGCAGAGACAACGGCAATGACTTTATATCCTTTATCAACAAAGCGCTTTACTTCAACAGCAGCATCTTTGAAGTGATCAAAAGATTCAAGGATTGAGCTGCCAAACTTAAGCACAATCACTTCGGCTTGAAAACTACTACAGCGATATTGTGTCATGATTAAGATACCTTTTGTTTATTTTGTTGTTCAGTGGCAGCGGTTAATGCTTGATCTAGATCTTGAATGATATCAAATGGATCTTCTAAGCCAACAGATAATCGAATTAAACCGTCATGAATGCCTAGGCGTTTACGTTCATCTGCGGCAATTGGACCATGTGTCATCGTCGCTGGATGGGTGATTAATGTTTCAATCGCACCAAGGTTCTCAGCCAATGCACAAAGTTTAACAGAATTAATAAAGCTTATCCCATTTTGAATATCACCTTTAAGCTCAAAGGCAAGCATTCCACCGTGTGCGCCTAGGTGCTGCTTTTCAGCCAGTGCGTGCTGTGGAAAGCTATTTAAGCCAGGGTAGTAAACGTTCTTGACGGCCTCGTGTGTTGCTAGAAAACGCGCGACTGCTAAGGCATTGTCAGAATGTTGTTTCAAACGAAGCGGCAATGTCTTGATGCCTTGTAAAATAAGCCATGCCTCAAACGGCTTTTGAATTGATCCTAAGCAGTTACGGGTATAGCGAAAGCGCTCATTAATTGCTTCATCTTTTGCAATTAATGCACCACCAACAGTCGCGTTGTGTCCGTCAATGTATTTTGTGGTCGAGTAGATACTAATATCCGCATCCAGATCAAGTGGCTTTTGCAGTGCTGCTGTCAAGAAAGTATTATCCACTGCAAGCAGAATATTATGTGCCTTAGCAATATCAGCGATTGCTTTGATGTCAGTTAATTTAAGCGTTGGATTGGCTGGCGTTTCAATCAAGATTAATTGCGTGTTGTTAGTAATTGCATGTTTGACATTTTGTGGGTTACTGCTGTCAACATAGCTCACATCAACACCAAACTTTTTAAGCACTTCATTAAATAAACGCACGGTGCCACCATAGACAACATCTGAGCAGACGACATGGTCACCTGCTTTGAGTAAAGTGCAGGCAAGCGCGCTAATGGCAGCCATGCCTGTAGCAAAGCATGCGCTACTAGGTGCTTTTTCAAGCTTGGCAAGTTTATCTTCTAATACGCTAACTGTAGGATTAGATGAACGGCTGTAAGTGTGACCTTTGTGATTGCCTACACTTTCTTGTAAGTAGGTTGTTGTTTGGAAAATAGGTGTTAATAACGCGCCATTATTTGGATCTGCTTGGATGCCTGAATGAATGCATTGCGTGTTGAAGTGTTGCTCATTTGTAAATTGATTTGCCATTTTGAACCTCTTTAAGCTATTTTTGCGCTTGGGGTCGCTGGCAAAGAGCCAGTGCCTTGGGATCCTAGGCACTGGAATTGGCATTTAAATCGCTTGTTCGCGCTTAAGCAAACGATTTAAACCCAACCTCGACAACAGTGCCTAGGTTGGGCATCATCATTCGTTTGTAACAAGCGTATTTAAGCATAATGACTTCACGAAAAAATTAGTAACTTGAACTTAAACTACCAGAAGTTTTTAAAGGCTGTCAATTGTGATTTGCATTTTTTTTGTGATTTACGCTATGGGCGGTATATATGATAACCTTGTTTTGATTTTGGTGCCTTTTTGACGTACACTTAGGTTGTGTTGAAAGTATGTGGAGTTCAAAATGCGAAGCGAGACAATGAATCTTAAACAAGAACGTATTAATTTGAGATTGAATAATATGGCAAAAACAGTTCTCGAACGCGCCGCAAGTTTTGAGGGCAAAAGTGTAAGCAGCTTTATCTTACATTGCGCATTAAGACAGGCTGAAAAAACGATTCATGCGCATGAAGTGATGCAATTAGATCAGGGTGATGCAATGGCTTTTCTAACAGCGTTATCGCAACCAGTACAGTTTAATGATAAGTTGCTTCAAGCATTTGATGAGCATAATGTGCGTGTTGATAGTAAATGATAAGCTATTCAAACATAGTTATTTCAACCCTGGATGGTAGTATTCACAATCGTTCCCATTTTTGCTGTGGGGTTGAGGTATTGGACCATTATATTCAAAAGCAAGCAACTCAAGATGATCGGCGCAATATTGCGCGTACGTTTGTTGCAACATCTAAAGAAGATATAGCGACTATTGTTGGCTATTATACACTTTCCACATTGTCAGTAGATGTAAGTGCTTTACCTGAGGAAGTGGCGCGTAAATTGCCACGTCACCCAATCCCTTGCGCTTTAATTGGGCGTTTGGCGGTCAGTGAAGATGCACAAGGCTTAGGTGTTGGTAAAATGCTCTTAGTCGATGCGATTAAGCGCACACTTGGCGTGAGTGAGCAAATCGCTGTCTACGCCATGATTGTTGATGCAATTGATAAAAAAACAGTATCTTTCTATCAGCAGTTTGGTTTCAGGGTGTTTCACTCGGAGGAGCACCGCCTATTTTTGCCCCTAAAAAATATATAAAAGATGACATAGATCATTTTTTTAGTATCTATCGAAGTTTTTTGCTGTAAACGCGCATGACGCCTGGTTTTATGATTGTTAGACTCAGATTGGAATGTGTAGTATTAATCGTAAATGTAGGAGTCAATAATGTTAGAGCATCACCCACTAGTTAAAGAGTTTCCTGAGCATGCGGAAATAATCCATAATTTAAAAGAAACGGATAATCATTTTAATAAGTTATTCGATGAATATGAAGCGCTTGATAAGGAAATATTTAGGATTGAAGCTAATCAATAAGCGGTAACAGATAATGAGTTAACAAACCTTAAAAAGCAGCGTCGCCGTGTCAAAGATATGCTTTACAATCAAGTGTTACAAACGAAAGAAGTGGTTTAGTTTCTTACTGTTGCATCTCATGTAATCGGCTTTTAGTGCGTTCAAACTCAAATTTAAGTTTTTCACCTTGATAAATATCATTAAAATCAGTATCCGCTGCGATAATAACGTGTTTATCTTCATCATAAAACTCATCAATCATGGCGATAAAGCGTCTGGTTTCACTTTCATCTTTTATCGTTAATATCGGCATATCACTGATATAAATCATATCAAAACGCTTGGCAAGAGCAATGTAATCACTGACTCCGCGACCATCACCGCAAATACTAGAAAAATCAAACCAAATAGCATTTTCATCAACGGCTTTGACTTTCACAAGACGATCTTCAAGGATGATATCAGTATCATACATAACGTGAGTTGATGCATTTTGTTTAAAGCGATTGGCAAGATCAAGTGTGGCTTGTGGAAGTGGGTAGAAGTAGTTTTGATTGCGCGCTTGTGCTAGCTGTCTATAATCAGTACCTGAATCAAGGTTAAGAACGGTGACATGCTTGATAAGGCAGTCGATTGCAGGAAGGAAAAGCTCACGTTGCAATCCGCCTTGATAAAGACGCTCTGGCGGGATGTTGGATGTTGCAACAAGGGTGACACCAAGCGCAAACAATTGAGTAAAAAGATTGCCAAGAATCATTGCATCAGCAATGTCTTCGACAAAGAATTCATCAAAGCAAATAATGCTATATTGATCTGCAATATTGTGAGCAACCATTTGTAAAGGATTTTTTTGACCTTGAAAGCTACGCAATGATTGATGTACCTGCTGCATGAAGTGATTAAAGTGCAAGCGTGTTTTTTTCTGCGTATTTAACGCATCATAAAACAAATCCATAATAAAGGTTTTACCGCGACCAACGCCACCCCACATGTATAGGCCTTTAATAGGGTCAGGTTTTTTTTTAAATAAACGCCATGACTTAGCTTTTATGACTTTGTTATCTAGCTGATCAATAACTTGTTGTAGAAGGTCGATTGCCTGTAATTGCAATGGATCCTCGCTGTAGTGATGTCCTTTAATATAGCTTAGGTAGTTTTCATGTAAACTCATAATTTCTCACTAAGCTTTCGGTGGTAAAAAGGCGATTTGAAAGCGCATCGGCTGTTGATCAGGTTTGGCACGTTTCCAAGGGGTTTCCTGATAAGGCGTGATGACTAAATCAGGAAATTGTGCTAATACTTCTTGCGGAAACTTGGAAGTTCCTTCCATCTGTGGCACAAGAATAAACACGGCACCTTTCTGGCGTAAATCATGCATATCAAGTGCTGGATTAAGCGCTGGATTAAAAGCGATAAGCGCCATGGGATGATCTGTTGAATAGCGTGTAATATAGCTGATCGGCTTGTTAAAGCCCGCGATATATTGAAGCTTAGTATTATAACGTTGATGCCATTCATTGGTAACGATTTGCGCGATTTCGCGCGCAGGGTAATTGGCGCTACTGGTTTTGCTGCGTGACAATGAAATACTGTAGCCGACAAGCAATAAAATAGTAATAAAGCTAGCCATGGCGATAAGGCGTTTCAGTTTGCTCGTGGTTAAAATAGGCTTTGTTAATGCGACTAAAATTAATCCCCACAAGCTCAATAATGGGATGCCCCACATCGTGTGGATATTCCAACCACCAATAATTGAGATCAATAGTGTAATTAATGTTGGACAAAACCCAACAAAGAATAAAAATTTGGCATCAAATAAGCTGATAGCCGTTTTGGTGTTGAGTGTTTTTTTGCCTTTTGATTTGCCAATAAACCCGAATAAAAACAAAGCAACTGCACCCATGAATGTGCCTAGTTGGGCAAGGAAGAAGTGTAGCGCATAACCAAAATGTTTTTGCAGAATGCTCTCGTGCATATGACTATCGACTTTATCCATTGAATAATGAATGGTGATAAAGCCATAATTTATAAGCCAGACGATATGGGGAATGCAGATGATAATTAAAATAATCAAGCTTAAATAAAGTTTCCAATTGACTAAATGGCGATGTAATGATTTCTCAAAAATGATAAATAACAACATGGTAACTAAGGGCACGGCGGTGTAGTACTTTGCCATCATTGCAAGCCCCGCAATGACGCCAAGCAGCAGCCAATGTTTTAAGCGATTTGTTGTCGCACTACGATAAAAATACAAAGCCATTAACGGCCAAAGTCCAAGTTCACAGGCGTTGTCATTGAAATCAATAATCGCAAGGTTGTAATATTGGATGGCAACTAAAATAATTACCGCAAATAAAGCAAGATAGTCGTTTTTAAAAATTAATTTTCCTAAGCGCCATACCGACCAAAAAGCAATAAGTGCCATTAACTGTGAAAATAGATAAATACTCCAATCTTGATTGCCACTAATAATGAGTGCGATTTTGGTTAATAGCGCATTTAGCCAAGGGTCACGCGGATACCCCCATTGTAAGGTATGTGCCCACATTGCCCCTTCTGTTGCATCCATGGGTGTGACAAAGCGCATTAACGAAGGAGCTAGTGTCCATAAAAATACATAGCTTATAAAAAAAATCCAAAAAAGGTGACTTGCTTTAATTGTTTGCTTCATTGCATCGGTAAATATTGTGGCAATGCGCATCATCATAGCAGAAATAGCCTCTTAGAAAATGTTTTTATTAAACATCATCACTTTGCTCTTCGCTATTATCTTTAACAAAACATAATAAGACAAAAGAGAGAATCATGCTGAGTGTTAAAATAGAGAACGCCATATGGTAAGAGGAAACATCAAAGTGTTTAACTGCATTAGCGGGTGCCAAACCCTGCGCGTAATGCACAATTTGCCCAGCACTGTTGATATAATTGCCTTGCCACGTTAGTTCAAGGAAATAGCCGATCAATGGGTCAAAGATAGCACCAAAGATTGGCTCACCGGTATTGATCAATGCGGCAACAGTGGCAGTTACAACGATAGGGTTAATGCGCCGACCGATAGCGAAGCTCAGCATATATATACCTAATGAAAAACCAAAAATAAATAAGCAGATAGAGGCAGTCAGTGGCGTAGTTTTCATAGTGAGAACAATGGCAAGGCTTATGGTGGCAATAACATGAAAACAAAGCATTAAACGCTTAGTATTATAGTATTCTGATAGCTTGCCGATAACCGGAGAGCCAATTGCCATGCCAAGGAAAATCATTGAAATCATACCCGCAGCATGCTCGGTTGATACACCATATTGTTCACGGAAATAATTGTTCCCCCAAAGACCGGCAAAGGCATCAATCGCCGTAAAGCTTAAGCCTGAATAAAAGGTCAGTAGCCAATTGTTACGATTGAAAAGTACCGTTTTGATCGATGCCCATTCAAGACTACTATCTTTGGTCGAAATCTCTTTTTGCTTAGGATTGTGATCACGTACAATTAGGAAGTACAAAAAAGCGCCAACAAGACCTGCGAAAGCGCAAATTACCAATGCTTTTTGCCATGAGCCGGTATGTGAAATTAAATAAGATAATGGGGCTTGTCCAATGATTGCTCCTAGCATTGCTGCAGTTGCTAAAAAACTTGAAACAAACGCAAAGCGGCGTGGTGAGAACCACACGGATACGGCTTTAATATAGCTAACGGTCGCAAAAGAGATACCAACACCTATTAAAATGCGCCCAAGATATCCCAACCAAAGATCGCCATGATTAGCGCCATAAATAAATACAAGCAATCCTATTGCCGAGCTTACTAGGGAGAGTGAGCTAATAATGCGAAAACCAAATTTATCTAAAATAACACCTGAGAATAGTTGGGTAATAACAATGGTCCAAAAAGTGATTGCGACCAATGATCCTGCTTCAGCTGGAGAGATGCGAAAAGAAGACATGATGTCATTAGCGATAAGGCCTGGGAAAACCTGCATAATATACTTGTAGAATAGTAAAAAGGCGCTTAGCACCACAACGAAAATAACATAACCTTTGATTTTGTGAATTGCCATATATGTTAGAGGGTTATCTAGGGGGTGAAAACATATTAACGATTTGATTGAAAATTAAAAGTAAAGTGTCGGGATTTATCGGCTTTTTAGTATGCTTTAGCTGAAGTGATAGGTATAGTATGTAGCTAAACAAATAAGTTGAGCCTTTTTTACCTCACCTTTTGTGGGGGAGATCGCGTAGCATGAACTCATGCGGGTGAGGGGTTATTGAGTTTTCATTATTACTATGGAGTTTACATTGAGTAAACAGGCTGAAGGCAAAAATAAGGATAAACAGCAATGAGTCAAATTTTACCTTTTGAATCTGAGCTTTACAATGCCGAACAATCGCAAAAAATCGATCAGTTCATTATTGGTCAACTGGGAGTTGGCAGCCTTGATCTAATGTCAAAAGCAGCATTTGCTTGTTTTGCTGAAATCCAAAAAGGCAATTATAAAAAGGTTGCTGTCGTATGTGGTGTTGGCAATAACGCAGGTGATGGCTTGATGATTGCCGCCCTTTGTCATATGGCGGGGTTGAGCGTGGAGGTCTTTTTATGTTCGGCGCCGGAGAGCCTTTCCCAAGATAGTCAGTATATGCTTAAGCATGCGCAGTCAGTCGGTGTTGTTGTTACGAAATTAGACGTTGTTAATGAGTCGTTTATTATCTCAATATCACAGGCGGATGTAGTGGTTGATGCGATTTTAGGTACCGGTGTCAATCGCAATGTTGAGGGTCTCTTTGCGTCAGTCATAAATACGATGAATAATCACAGTAAAAACACCTTAAGCGTTGATGTTCCATCAGGTATTTGTGCCACGACTGGCAAGGTATTTAAAGTGGCGATTGTTGCCAATAAAACAGTGAGTTTTATCTGCAAAAAGCTAGGGTTATATACTGCAGCGGCGCCTGACTATGTAGGTGAGATGGTGTTCGCCCCACTTGTTGATTGGGGAAATTTTAAATTTGAGCTTGCTGAAAAGTCTCAGGCTAAGCTTCTGGATAAAAAGGGTTTGCCAGATTATTTGAATTTATTACCGCGAGCTAAAACGATTAATAAAAGTGATAAAGGTCATGTGGCGATGATTGCTGGCGATAAGGGAATGTTCGGTGCGGCAGTAATGTCTGCCTATGCAGCGTTAAAAGTTGGCGCAGGGCGCGTTAGTCTTTTTACTCATCCGCAAAATAATTGTGATGCATTAAGCGCTGCATATCCTGAAATCATGTGTCATAAATTGCATTCAGCGGAGGCGTTTTTAAAGCAAGCAGATCAGTTTGATGTAATTGCCGCGGGCTGTGGCATGTCGATTAATCAGCCGTGGTCAAAGAATATTTTGCCAAGTATTTTGCTTGTTGATAAACCAATGGTAATAGACGCTGGGGCTTTGGATTTTTTAAAGAGTCTCAAGCAATGTGACTTTACTTTTCAGCGACTCATCACGCCACATGAGGGCGAAGCCTCAAGGCTGCTTGGTATTGAAGTCGAATATATTCGTGAGCATCGAGTTCAAATAACAAAGGAGTTGGCAGAAAAATACAATCTATCTGTCTTGCTCAAAGGTTGCGGCAGTTTGCTTTACAGTAATAACACAATGTACTTAAACCCATATGGTGCGAATATTCTCGCTACCGCAGGATCAGGTGATATATTCACGGGCGTCATTGCTGGCTTGGCAGCACAAATAAAGTGTATGCAATCGTCAGCGCTATTTGCGTTATTACTACAAGGGGTTGCCGCTGAAAACCATGTCGCAAAGCATGGAATGCATGGGTTTGTCGCATCGATGCTTTTGGATGAAATTGTTGAGGTGATGAATGGTGGTTATAGCTATTGAGCTTTGTCATTGTCAAGCACCATCTGGGAGTGATTAAGCCAACAGCAAATTCTTTGGTGCATGAATTTCAAAAAAGAGGTGTGCTAAAAGAAATTACAGGTTATGAGCGTAATAAACTTTTTGTTTTTGATAGGTATTTAATGATCTATGGTAAAACTTGAGGTTCTAAATTTAACTAAGGAATTTTATAGTCAGAGTTAGCGCTTCAAACTTGACTAAGGAATTTTATAGTCAGAGTTAACGCCTCAAACTTGACTAAGGATTTCTATAGTTCGAGTTAAGGCGCTAAACCGAACTAAGGATTCTTATAGTTCAAGTTAGCGTGCCAGACCGAACTAAGGGTTCTGTAGCCTATGTTGAAGTCAGCTGTGCAGTCTCATTTTGATGATTTTTAATTTGATTCAATTCGGTTAACAAACTAATTGCAATCACGCTGTTGATGTTTAAACCAGTATGCGTTAGAATGCGCTACTATTTTCCTAGGCTCAGGCGGCTTTGGTGCGCGCTGAAGAGGTGGAAAATGCTGATTTTAGACGGTTTTTAGCGTCTTTTTTGCGAGTTGTTTTAAGTTATCTTCAAACGGGGTTTTGGAGGTGAGTTAAAGGAGCTTGTCCTTGGGTAAGTGAAAGATTTTACAGTGAAAGCTGTGAAAAATTGCCAAAGCAGTATCGCCTTAATAAATAAAGGTGGCGTTTTGGTTAAAGCTGTGTGAGCAGTAAAAATAAGTGTTTCGTGGTCAATTGTAATCGCGGAAGTAAATAATAATAAAATGAGGATAAAAGATGTCTTTAGGTATCGTAGGTCGCAAATGCGGCATGACTCGTGTCTTTACTGAAGATGGAACATCTATCCCTGTAACGGTTATTCACGTGGAGCCAAACACGGTTACACAAGTAAAAACTAATGATACAGATGGATATAGCTCTATTCAGGTAACAACAGGTCTTAAAAAGCGCTCTCGTCTAAACAAAGCGGAAGCTGGTCATTTTGCTAAGGCAAATGTTGAACCAGGCCGTGGTTTATGGGAGTTTCGTCTAAGTGCAGAACAAATTGCAGAATATGAAGCTGGTAAAACAGTTGATGTTTCTATGTTTGAAGCTGGTCAAAAAGTAGATGTAACAGGTACTTCTAAAGGTAAAGGTTTCCAAGGTGGTGTTAAGCGTCATAATTTTAGAACGCAAGATGCAACGCATGGTAATTCCCTGTCTCATCGTGTGCATGGTTCAACAGGTCAAAACCAAACCCCAGGGCGCGTTTTCAAGAATAAGAAAATGGCAGGTCATATGGGTAATGTTCAAACCACTATGCAAACTCTTGAAGTTGTTAAAGTAGATGTTGAAAACGGTTTGTTGTTACTAAAAGGCGGCATTCCTGGCGCAACAGGCGGTGATGTTGTCGTAACACCTGCTATCAAAGTTAAAGCTTAAGAGGGGAATTGCACGTGGATTTAAATATTAAAACATTGGCTGGTGAAAACACTGGCGTGCTGAATGTGGCAGATAGTGTATTCTCTAAAGACTATAACGAAGCGTTGGTTCATCAGGTCGTTGTGGCTTATATGGCTGGCGCGCGTCAAGGTACAAAAGCACAGAAAACACGCTCTGAAGTATCAGGTGGTGGTGCTAAGCCTTGGAGACAAAAAGGAACAGGGCGTGCGCGTGCTGGTACTATTCGTTCTCCAATCTGGCGTAAAGGTGGTGTTACATTTGCTGCTAAGCCTCGTAGCTATGAGCAAAAAGTTAACCGCAAAATGTATCGTGCAGCAATTCAGTCTATTTTGTCTGAGCTGTTAAGAAGTGATCGTCTGCTAGCGGTTGAAGGCTTTAAGCTTGAAACGCCAAAAACAAAAGAATTCGTCCAGTTGTTAAAGCAGTTAGATGTCAGAGAAGCTTTGATTGTTGTAAGCCCTGAAGAGTTTACTGAAGAGCTATACCTTGCTTCAAGAAACATTAAGAATGTAGCTGTTGTTGATTCGCATGAAATCAATCCTGTTGCGTTAATGTGCTTTGACAAAGTAATTATGACTCAAGAAGCAGTTAAGCAAGTTGAGGAGCGTTTAGTATGAATCAAGAAAGATTGCTTAAGGTGTTGCTAAGCCCGCATGTGACAAACAAAGCATATGAGGTCGCTGAGCGTGCTTCTTATGTTGTTTTCAAAGTCGCTACGGATGCAACTAAAAAAGAAATTAAAAAAGCAGTTGAGATGCTTTTTGAAGTACAAGTTGAAGATGTAAAAACTGTCAACGTTAAAGGTAAAGCGCGCCGTTTTGGTCGTATTGAAGGTAGAACTAAAGACTGGAAGAAAGCCTATATTAGACTTCAAGAAGGTCATGACATCAATTTTATTGGTGCTGAATAAGTTAGCGGTGAGGATAGATAATGAAAATAGTTAAAGCAAAACCAACCTCTCCTGGTCGTCGCTTTGTTGTTCAGATCCAAAACCCTGAGCTTCACAAAGGTAGACCTTTTGCTGGATTAGTTGAGAGTAAGTCTAAAAACGCAGGTCGTAACAACCAAGGTCGTATTACTGTTCGTCATCAAGGTGGCGGTCACAAGCAAAACTACCGTGTTATTGACTTTAAGCGTGTTAAAGATGGTATTCCTGCTAAAGTTGAACGTATCGAGTATGATCCAAATCGTACAGCAAATATCGCATTATTGTTGTACAAAGATGGTGAAAGAAGATACATGATTGCACCAAAAGGCTTAACGGCTGGTATGGAAGTTATTTCTGGCGAGCATGTCTCAATCAAGCCGGGTAACTGTATGCCAATTCGTAACATCCCGCTTGGTACGGTTGTTCATAACGTTGAGTTAAAGCCTGGCAAAGGTGCGCAAATGGCGCGTTCTGCTGGAACTTCAGTTCAAGTTGTTGGTAAAGATAATGCTTATGCGATCGTGCGCTTGCGTTCAGGTGAGATGCGCAAAGTATTATTGGGTTGTCGCGCGGTGATTGGAACTGTTTCTAATTCTGAGCATAACTTAAGATCAATCGGTAAAGCAGGTGCTAATCGTTGGCGTGGTATTCGTCCTACTGTACGTGGTGTTGCGATGAACCCAGTTGATCACCCGCATGGTGGTGGTGAAGGTCGTACTTCTGGTGGCCGTCATCCTGTAACGCCTTGGGGTGTGAAAACTAAAGGTAAGAAGACACGTACAAATAAGCGTTCTAACAAGCTAATTGTACAAAGACGTAAATAATTAAAGGGAGAATACTGTGGCTCGTTCATTAAAGAAAGGACCTTTTGTAGATCATCACCTATTAAAGAAAGTGTTTGATGCGCAAGAGTCTAATTCAAAAAAGCCAATCAAAACTTGGTCTAGAAGATCAATGATTGTGCCAGATATGATTGGTTTAACAATCGCTGTGCATAATGGTCATCAGCATGTTCCAGTTCTTGTAACTGAAAACATGATTGGGCACAAGTTAGGCGAGTTTGCTGTGACACGTAACTACCGTGGTCATGCAGCAGATAAAAAAGCTAAGAAAAAATAATTGAGGTTTTCAATGGAAGTTCAAGCTAAATTAAAACATGCGCGAATTTCAGCTCAAAAAGCACGTTTGGTCGCTGACCAAATCCGTGGTTTGCCAGTTGAAAGAGCGTTAAACCTTCTTTCTTTTAGCAATAAAAAAGCTGCTGAATTGATCAAAGGTGTCTTAACGTCGGCTATCGCTAACGCTGAGCATAACGATGGGTTGGATATTGATGAACTGTATGTTTCTACAGTACACGTTGATGAAGGTTCAACCATGAAGCGTTTTGAAGCTCGCGCTAAAGGTCGTGGTAATCGTATTTTAAAACGCACTTCTCACGTTACTGTGAAAGTGGCAGAAAAGAATTAAGGGGCACTAAATGGGTCAGAAGGTTCATCCTACCGGTATACGCCTAGGTTTTATTAAAGACTGGCGTTCAGTATGGTATGCAGATGCAAAAGATTATGCAGATAAGTTAAACTCCGATATCGAAGTGCGTAACTATCTTCATAAAAAACTAGCCAATGCTTCAGTAAGTAAGATCAAGATCGAGCGTCCAGCGCAAAATGCTAAAGTGACTATTTTCACTGCGCGTCCTGGTATCGTAATTGGTAAGAAAGGTGAAGACGTTGAAGTGTTGCGCAATGAATTAACTAGCAAAATGGGCGTGCCTGTTCAGGTTAATATCGAAGAAATTCGTAAGCCTGAGCTAGATGCTCAATTAGTGGCTGATGGTATTGCTCAACAACTAGAAAAGCGTGTTATGTTCCGCCGCGCTATGAAGCGTGCGATTCAAACCGCTATGAAAATGGGTGCTGAAGGTATTAAGGTATCGATTGCTGGTCGTTTGGGTGGTGCGGAGATCGCGCGTACTGAATGGGCAAAAGAAGGTCGTATTCCACTTCATACGTTCCGTGCTGATATTGATTATGCAACATCTGAAGCTTTAACAACTTACGGTATCCTAGGTGTTAAAGTATGGATATTCAAAGGTGAAGTTCTTCCAGGTCAAGAGCGTAAAGTTGATGCATCGACTGAAGATAAAGCACCAAAGAAAGCAAAAAGAAGAGGGGCTAAATAATGTTACAGCCTAAGCGTACTAAATTCCGTAAACAGCAAAAATTGCGTAACCGTGGTCTTGCTTTGCGTGGCAATAAAGTCAGTTTTGGTGAGTATGGTTTGCAAGCGACTGCTCGTGGTCGTATGACAGCTCGTCAAATCGAAGCAGGGCGTCGTGCGATTAACCGCCATGTCCGTCGTGGTGGTAAAGTTTGGATTCGTGTTTTCCCAGATAAGCCAATTACTGAAAAACCATTAGAAGTTCGTATGGGTAAAGGTAAAGGTAATGTTGAATACTGGGTGGCGCAAATCAAGCCAGGTAAGATGCTTTATGAAATCCAAGGTGTGAGTGAAGAAATGGCTAGAGCCGCCTTTGCGCGTGCTGCAGCTAAGCTTCCTTTTGCAACTACATTCGCAGAAAAAACGGTGATGTAATGAAAGCTAGTGAAAAAATAAAAGAATTAAAAGCAAAATCAGCTGAAGAGTTGAAAGCGCATAAGATTGATTTGTTAAAAGAGCAGTTCAACTTGCGTATGCAAAAAGGAACTGGGCAATTAACAAAAAATCATATGTTTAAAAACATTCGTCGTGATATTGCTCGCATTAATACGATTTTGTCTGAAAAACAAAAAGTGGGTAACTAAAGATGAGTGATAAAATAAGAACGTTACTTGGTAAAGTAACTAGCGATAAGATGGATAAAACGATCACTGTCGTTGTGGATCGTAAGGTTAAGCATCCGCTATATGGTAAGTTCGTAACTAAATCGACTAAATACCATGCGCATGACGAAACAAACGAGTGCAACGAAGGTGATACGGTTGAGATCACTGAAACAAGACCTTACTCAAAAACTAAAAAGTGGCGTTTGGTTTCAATCGTAGAGCGTGCAAAATAATAAAAATGTAATGATAAACAGTTTGTGTAAAGCGCTTATTCTTTGCGCAAATTGTCAAATTGCAATTTTGATTTTTGTTGTTATAATAGTGCGGCTTTTGACGCCACTATTTAGAAATTGACGTAAGTGAGGTATAAAAATGATTCAGATGCAAACTGAACTTCAAGTTGCTGATAATAGTGGCGCTCGTAGGGTAGAATGTATCAAGGTGTTGGGTGGTTCTCATCGCAGATACGCAAGTGTTGGTGATGTGATTAAAGTGACTGTTAAAGAAGCGAACCCACGCGGTAAGGTAAAAAAAGGAAGTGTACACAGTGCAGTTGTGGTTAGAACAGCGAAAGGTGTTCGCCGTCGCGACGGTTCTGTTTTGCGCTTTGATGGTAATGCTGTTGTTCTTTTGAATAACAACAACCAACCTATTGGTACGCGTATATTCGGTCCTGTGACACGTGAGCTACGTAGTGAACAATTTATGAAGATTGTTTCACTTGCCCCTGAAGTGTTATAAGTTGGAGTATAACAGAGAATGAATAGACTGAAGAAAGGCGATGACGTTGTAATTATCGCTGGTAAAGACAAAGGTCGTAGAGGAACAATAGTCACTGTGCTTTCTGAAGAGAACCGTGTAGTGGTGGAAGGTGTTAATCTTGTCAAGAAACATGTAAAGCCTAACCCAAATAAAGGGGTTGAGGGTGGCATTATCGAGAAAGAAGCATCTATTCACGCATCTAATGTTGCTTTATATAACCCTGCTACAAAGAAAGCTGATCGTGTTGGCGTTAAATTTGTAGAAGATGGTAATAAAAAAGTTCGCTATTTTAAATCAAATGGCGAATTAGTAGATCTATAGGTAGTAAAATATGGCAAGGCTAAAAGCTTTCTATCAAGAAAAAGTAGTTCCACAGCTTAAAGATGAGCTAGGTGTAGCTAATGTGATGGAGATTCCACGCATTACTAAAATCACGCTTAATATGGGTGTTGGTGAAGCTGCAAAAGATAAAAAAGCGTTAGAGCACGCGGTAAGAGACTTAGAAGCAATTGCAGGTCAAAAAGCTGTGATTACTAAAACAAGAAAATCTATCGCTGGCTTTAAGATTCGTGATGGTTGGCCAATTGGCGCAAAGGTAACTTTGCGTGGCGAACGTATGTATGAGTTCTTAGATCGCTTGGTATCGATTGCAATCCCTCGTGTCCGCGATTTCCGTGGTTTAAACCCTAAATCATTTGATGGTCGCGGTAATTACAGTATGGGTATGCGCGAGCAAATCGCTTTTCCAGAAATTGATTACGACAAAGTTGATAGTATCCGTGGTTTAGATATCACGATTACGACAACAGCTAAGAGTAATGAACACGGTAGAGCGCTATTGACAGCGTTTAACTTCCCGCTGAAATCTTAAGGAGTAACCTTACAATGGCAAAAGTTGGAATGGTCCAAAGAGAATTAAAACGACAAAGATTAGTTGCTAAATATGCTCAAAAAAGAGCTGAGCTTAAAGCAATTATTCTAAGTCCAGATGCCACTGATGATGAGAAGTGGGATGCGCAAATTAAATTGCAAAAGCTTCCAGTGAATTCATCTTCTTCACGTTTACAAGCACGCTGCCGTATTACTGGTAGACCGCATGCTGTTTACAAGAAGTTCGGTTTGTGCCGTAATAAGTTGCGTGAGCACGCAATGGTTGGTGATGTTCCTGGCTTGAAAAAAGCTAGCTGGTAATAGAAGGATTAAATTTTATGAGTATGCAAGATCCTATTGCAGATATGCTAACAAGAATTAGAAACGGTCTGTCTGCACATAAGACAACGGTTTCTATGCCTTTATCAAAGAAGAAAAAAGCAATTGCTGAACTTCTTGTTGAAGAAGGTTTTATCAAGAGCGTTGGTGTTTCTGAAGAAAGTAATGGTACGCTTAGTGTTGAGCTTAAGTATCATCAGGGTCAACCTGTAATCGAAATGCTTAAGCGTGTAAGTCGCCCTGGTCTTCGTATTTACAAGACAGCAGCTGAACTTCCTAAAGTTTACGGTGGCTTTGGTGTGGCTGTGATTTCAACTTCTAAAGGTCTGATGAGCGACAGAAAAGCGCGTTCAGAAGGTGTTGGTGGTGAAGTAATTTGCTACGTAGCATAAAACAGGAGATTTTTAATGTCTAGAGTTGGTAAAAAGCCTGTTGCTATTCCTAGCGGTGTTACAGTTACAGTAGCAAATGATAACCTTGTTACCGTTAAGGGTGCCAAAGGCGAACTAGTTAAAAAAATTAATAATGCAGTGACGATTGAAATTGCAGATAAGATTATCAACATTAAACCAAATGATGAGTCTAAAACTGCAGTTATGCAATCAGGCACTGCGCGCTCAGTGATTAACAACATGGTCGTTGGTGTTAGTCAGGGCTTTGAGAAAAAGTTGCAGTTGGTAGGTGTTGGTTACCGTGCTAAAGCGCAAGGTAGCAGCGTAAACTTAACGCTTGGCTTTTCTCATCCAGTTGATCATGCGTTGCCGCAAGGTGTGACAGCTGAGACACCTTCACAAACTGAAATTGTTTTGAAGAGTGCGAACAAAGAGCTACTTGGTAAAGTTGCAGCAGATATCCGTGCTTATCGTCAACCTGAAGCTTATAAAGGCAAAGGTGTTCGTTATGCGGATGAAAGAGTAATCACCAAAGAAGCTAAGAAAAAATAAGTGAGTAGAATATGAATAAGAAAATTGCTCGTTTACGTCGTGCAAAACGTACACGCATTAAGCTCAAAGAGCTAAATCAAGTTCGTTTATGCATACATAGAACACCTAAGCATATGTATGCTCAAATTATTTCTGGCGATGGTAATCAAGTTTTAGCGCAAGCTTCAACACTTGAACAAGCTGTGAAAGGCGATTGTTCTTACACTGGGAACGTTGCTGCAGCCACAGTTGTTGGTAAGGTAATTGCACAGCGCGCTGTTGAAAAAGGCATTGAGCAGGTTGCTTTCGACCGTTCAGGCTTTAGATATCACGGTCGCGTAAAAGCGCTAGCTGATTCAGCTAGAGAAAATGGTTTGAAATTTTAATTAAAGGCGACTGATAATGGCAGATAATATGCAAAAAACTGACGGCTTGATCGAGAAGTTAGTCAGCGTAAAAAGACATGCCAAAACAGTTAAAGGCGGCAGAATCATGAGCTTTGCTGCTTTAGTTGTTGTTGGTGATGGAAATGGCCGAGTCGGCATTGGTAGAGGTAAATCTCGTGAAGTACCTGTGGCAATCCAAAAAGCAATGGAAAACGCACGTCGCAATATGGAAACGGTTAACTTAAATGGTGATACTTTATGGTATCCAACAACCGCTAACCATGGCGCGTCTAAAGTATTCATGCAGCCAGCATCTCAAGGTACAGGTATTATTGCCGGTGGTGCGATGCGTGCGGTATTTGAAGTGGTAGGTGTTCATAACGTATTAGCTAAGACTTATGGTTCCACTAACCCAATCAACGTTGTTCGTGCAACTATCAATGGTTTAAGCAGCCTTAAATCTCCTGAGGAGATTGCAGAGAAGCGTGGCTTAAGCGTTGAAGCAATTCAAGGGTAAGTACGATGACTGATAATAAGACTTTTAAAGTAACGTTGACGAAAAGCCTAATTGGTCGCCAAGCGTCACACAAAGCGTGTGCAAGCGGTCTAGGTTTACGTAAAATTCGCCAAAGTGTAGAAGTGATTGATACGCCTGCTAATCGTGGTATGGCAAACAAGATCAACTACATGGTGAAGATAGAGGGGTAATTTCAATGAGATTAAATACAATTTCTCCAGCGCCAGGCTCAAAGCCTGCTGCAAAACGCCTTGGACGTGGTATCGGTAGTGGTCTTGGTAAGACTTCTGGTCGTGGTCACAAAGGTCAAAAAGCACGCTCTGGTGGTTACCATAAAGTTGGTTTTGAAGGCGGTCAAATGCCTTTACAAAGAAGACTACCTAAATTTGGTTTTACTTCACAAAAAGCAAGATATGTTGCTGAAATCAGATTGCATGAACTAAATGTAATTGAAGCAGATGTAGTGACTTTGGATGTGTTAAAGCAGTCAGGTCTTATACGTAAAGATATGCTTGAAGCGCGTATTATTGCAAGTGGTGAAATCAATAAACCAGTTACTATTAATGGTTTGCATTGCACAAAAGGTGCAAAGGCAGCTATTGAATCTGCTGGTGGTAAGGTAGAGTAATATTGCTATGGCAACACAAAATCTTAAAAAAGGTGGCGGACTTAAAGAATTAAGACAACGCCTTCTTTTTGTCTTATTAGGCATTATTGTCTTTAGACTAGGTGTCTATATCCCAATCCCATACATTGATGCTGATCAGTTGAGCAAGTTAATGTCAGCGCAATACGCTGGTGGAAACGGGCTTTTGAGCATGTTTAACATGTTCTCAGGTGGCGCACTTGAAAAGTTAAGTATCTTCGCGTTAGGTGTTATGCCTTATATTTCAGCGTCGATTATTTTCCAGATGATGAGCGCGGTTTCACCAAAGCTGATGGAGCTCAAAAAAGAAGGGGAATCAGGGCAGAAGAAAATAACGCAATACACAAGATATGCAACTTTGGCGCTCGCGTTAGTGCAATCATTTGGTATCGCAGTTTATACGTTCAATCAGCCTGGACTCGTGGATATTGACTCAAGATTTTTGTTTTATTTTGCCGCAATTATCTCAATGACAACAGGTAGTATGTTTTTGATGTGGTTGGGTGAGCAAATGACTGAGCGTGGTATTGGTAATGGTATCTCATTACTAATCTTCTCTGGTATTGTTGCTAACCTGCCATTTGAAATTAGCACAACGATTTCACAAGCCAATCAAGGTGCAATTTCATATCTCACGGTTTGGGTGTTGCTAGTTATCTTACTAGCGGTTGTTGCTTTTGTTGTTTTTGTCGAACGTGCTCAACGTCGTATTACGGTTAACTATGCTAAACGTCAGCAAGGTCGTAAGATGATGGCGCCACAAACAAGTCATTTACCATTAAAACTAAATATGGCGGGTGTGATTCCGCCTATTTTCGCATCATCTATTTTGATGGTTCCTGGGATGCTTTCTAATTGGTTTGCATCTTCACCGTCATTAGGATGGTTGGCTGAAATTGGTGAAGCGCTTCAACCAGGTAGCTTGCTGTATACATTGATTTTTGCAGCAGCGATTATTTTCTTTTGTTTCTTCTATACGGCGCTTGTTTTCAACCCGAAAGAAACAGCAGATAATCTCAAGCGTTCTGGTGCTTTTATTACTGGGGTTAGGCCTGGTGAACAAACAGCAAAATATATTGACTCGGTCATGAGTAAGTTAACACTTATTGGTTCGATCTATATTACCGCAATTTGTTTAATGCCAATTTTCATCATGAACTTTTTTGGTCATGGGTTGTCGTTTACATTTGGTGGAACATCACTATTGATCGTCGTGGTTGTGATCATGGATTTCATGGCGCAAGTGCAATCACATATGATGTCAACTCAGTATGACTCACTGTTGAAGAAAGCCAATTTGAGTAATTACGGTAAATTATAATTTTAACAAGAATGAGGTAATCAGATGAAAGTCAGAGCTTCTGTGAAGAAGATGTGTAGAAACTGTAAAGTGATCAAACGTAATCGTGTGGTTCGTGTGATCTGTAGTGATCCAAGACACAAACAGCGTCAAGGTTAATAATTAAGCATGGCGGCTTGCTTTTTCATAAAAAAAGCGTTATATTCGTCCGCCGTGCCAAATTAACTAATAATTTTAAGATATTAATAAAGTAAATGGAGTATTGTAAATGGCTCGTATAGCTGGGATTAACGTTCCTGATCATAAGCATGCTGATGTTGCCTTAACAGCGATTTATGGTATTGGGCGTCCACGCGCAATTAAAATATGTGCTGCGTGTAACATTGAATCAAGCAACAAAATCAAAGACTTGACAGAAGAGCAGATCGAGTTATTGAGAAGTGAAGTTGCCAAATTTACAGTGGAAGGTGATCTTCGTCGTGAAGTATCAATGAACATTAAGCGTTTAATGGATCTAGGTACTTATCGTGGTCGTAGACATCGCCGTAATCTTCCTGTAAGAGGTCAGCGTACTAAGACGAATGCTCGTACGCGTAAAGGACCAAGAAAGCCAATTAGGGCATAAGTACAATTATAACAAATAGGAATCAAACTTATGGCAAAAGCTGTAAAGCCTAAGAAGAAAATCAAGAAGAGCGTTCCGGATGCGATTGCGCATATCCACGCTTCTTTTAACAACACGATTATCACTATTACGGATCGTCAAGGTAATGCGTTGTCTTGGGCGACTTCTGGCGGTAGTGGTTTTAGAGGTTCTCGTAAGAGTACACCTTTTGCAGCACAGGTTGCCGCTGAAAGAGCAGGTGATGTTGCGCTTGAGTATGGTGTGAAAAACGTAGATGTTTTGGTGAAAGGTCCAGGACCTGGTCGCGAGTCTGCGGTACGCGCTTTAAATGCAAAAGGCTTCAAAGTGACGAGCATTACGGATGTAACACCGTTACCGCATAACGGTTGCCGTCCTCCGAAAAAACGTCGTGTATAAGATTTTAAGGTAAGTAAAATGGCTAGATACTTAGGACCTAAGTGTAAGCTTTCTCGTAGAGAAGGTACTGATCTTCAGCTAAAAAGCGGTGTAAGATCAATCGAAGAAAAATGTAAAATTAACACGCAGCCTGGTCAACACGGTGCAAAAAGAGCGCGCCTATCTGACTATGGTTTACAATTGCGTGAAAAGCAGAAAGTGCGCCGTATTTATGGTGTGCTTGAGAATCAATTTAAGCGTTATTATGTTGAAGCAGCAAGACGCAAAGGCAATACAGGTGCAAATCTTTTAGAGCTTTTAGAAGGTCGTTTGGACAATGTTGTTTTCCGTATGGGCTTTGGTTCAACACGTGCAGAAGCACGTCAGTTAGTGACGCACAAAGGCATTTTGGTTAATGGCAAGGCATGTAATATCCCTTCATATGCTTTACAAGCAGGTGACGTTGTTGCCGTTCGTGAAAAATCTAAGAAGCAATTGCGTATCCAAAGTGCATTAGAGCTTTCTAAGCAGCGCGGTACTTTATCTTGGATTGAAGTAGACGAAACAAAGCTTGAAGGTGCTTTTAAGTCTAAGCCAGAGCGTGCTGAATTATCTGCTGATATCAATGAGCAGTTGATTGTCGAATTGTACTCTAAATAATAAATAAACGGAGAGCAGTTAATGCATACTTGTCCAACTGAAGCTTACAAACCACAAATTGGCAGTGTTACTGAGGTTAAACATAACCACTTTAAAGTGGTTGTTGAGCCATTAGCTGTTGGTTTTGGTCATGTAATGGGAAATGCTCTCAGAAGAATTTTATTATCTTCTATACCTGGCTCTGCAGTAACAGAAGCGCAAATTGAAGGCGCTTTACATGAATATTGCACCGTCGAAGGTGTACAAGAAGATGTTGTAGAAATTCTGCTTAATCTAAAAAAGTTGGCTATTAGTTTACAAGATGAAACAGAAGAAGCGTATTTGACAATCACCAAAGCAGGTCCTTCAAAGCTGTTAGCGAAAGATCTTGAAGTCAGTGGTAATGTTAAAGTATCAGATCCAAATTATGTGATTGCTAACTTGAATGAAGGTGGCAAGCTTAATATGTCGCTAAAAGTGACCAAGGGTCGTGGATTTGTGCCATCAACGGTTTATACACAAGCAGCAGTTGAAGAATTGTTGGTTGGCTATATTCCGCTAGATGCGGCTTATAATCCTGTTTTAGATGTTTCTTTTACCGTTTCAGCTTTAGATGATAATAGCGAGAAATTAGAAATTTATATGCGTACTAAAGGTACGATTAAGCCTGAGGTGGCAATTGAATTAGCGATGACTTATTTTTATGAGCAGATCGCTGTGTTTGTAGATTTAAAAGCACCATTAGGTCGTAAGTCTGCACAAGATGCCCCTGAAATCGATCCTTTATTGCTTAGACCTGTTGAAGACTTAGAATTAACAGTAAGATCAGCGAACTGTCTAAAAGCTCAGAATATTCGTTATTTGGGTGATTTAGTACAATTTCCTGAATCAGACTTAATGCGCATTCCAAATTTGGGGCGTAAGTCTTTGAATGAAATAAAAGCTGTGTTAGCTGAAAGAGGCCTTTCTTTAGGTGTCAGAATTGACAACTGGCCGCCAGAGCAGCTTAGTAAGTAATATATAATTTTAACTAGAAGGAAATTACTATGCGTCATCGTAAGAGTGGTCGTAAGTTTAATAGAACAAGCAGCCATCGCAAAGCGATGTTTAGAAACATGTCAGCTTCATTGTTAAAGCATGAACTGATCAAAACAACTTTGCCTAAAGCAAAAGAGTTAAGAGGTTTTATTGAGCCTTTAATTACGCTTGCAAAGCGTGAAGTTGAGCTGCGCAAATCAACAACTGATTACGACAATAATGAGTTCAAAGGTCAAGTAGTAGCTTTAAGACGTCAAGCTTTTAATTACCTACGTAATAAAGAAGCGGTTAAGAAGCTATTTGAAGAAATCGGACCACGTTATGAAGCTCGTCCAGGTGGTTATACCCGCGTACTTAAGTGTGGTTTCCGCTTTGGTGATAAAGCACCTATGGCATTTATCGAGCTAGTTGATCGTCCACAAGTAGAAGTTGAAGAAGTAGCGGAAGCTTAATCTATAACTTTTATCACTACACTATCAAAACCTGCATCTGCAGGTTTTTTCATATCTAAAAAGCTCATTTCTGATTATGAAAAGAGTACATATAAGAAACGCTAGAATTAATTGAAAAAAGCCCTTGCAATAAGGGGTTTAGCCGTTATAATAGCTCCTCGTCGGGTCGTTAGCTCAGTTGGTAGAGCAGTTGGCTTTTAACCAATTGGTCGCAGGTTCGAATCCTGCACGACCCACCATCAAGATTGATTATATCTTTTTAGAAAAATCCCTGAAATTATATTGATAGCGATGAATGCAATAAGTATCAGACTAAATTGCAGTGCGCTGTTTCCAGGTAAATAACCCATAATAATGACTGCTAGCATTGCTGAACCCATATTCATAAAACTCATCATTGACGAAGCAGATGCCTTATCACTAATGGCAGATGAAGCAAATAGTGTCGCACAGGGAAACAAGAGTCCGCTGAAATAATACAATACTGCGCAAATAACAAAGAACACTAATGCCCCAGTGTTAAGTGCTACGCTAAGATAAAGCGATATTGCGCCAATAAAAATAATAGCAATGGCAAACATAATAATCTTATTGGCATCAAATCGATGCAGAATGCGTGGTGCGGTTAAGCCGCTGATCAGTGTGCCAGCTAGGGCGATTAAATTCCAGTAGCCATACTCGCTAGGTGTCAAATGCAGCATGTGTTGCGCGATCATTGGTGCCGCTGCCGCGTAGCCATAAGATACTGTTGAACATAAGCCAATAATTAAAGCGTAATGACGTAAACGATGATTTTTAAGTGCATGGGCGTATCTTTGGGCAATGGTTATCGGATGCAATGAGTACTTTTCTTGCAATGTTTCATCGAATAAGAACGTTGATAAATAGGCGAGCGCGCCATGAATAAACAAGATAAAGAAAAGATCCTGCCACTGTAAGTATTGCGTGACAACACCACCGAGGGTGACGGCAAAACCGATACCAAGCTGTAGCGTCCCCAACTATTTGGCGTTGATAGTCCCACGGTGAATGCGGGAGTTTTTTTGACTACTTTAAGGCCTTAT
>NZ_JBQAJM010000020.1:0-45575 GCF_052030685.1 Cysteiniphilum sp. 19S12-1 | reverse complement strand
GCCTGCCAATCACCATGCCATAAGTCGATTTAAAAATCCCCACACAATAAAAAATACTCTGAAACTCTAAACTTCAGGTATTGCATTATCAAGGCGATTTTATTAAAGAAGAAGATATCGCAACGGCAGAATCATTAGCTAAAGCAAATGTCACACCGATTACCATTCATAGCGACGGTCAGATGAATGTTGTTTTCAAAAATATCTCAGATAAAGCAATTAATCGTGTGCTGTTAAATATCGCCGAAAATGATGACAGCAAATGGTTTATCGATTTATTAGATGAGGCAACACAAAATGAACTAAATGCAAACAACCAAATCATTGATGATGAGAAAAACATTTTGCCTGGCGAGGAAGGTGTTATCACTTTACAGCTTGATCCGATTAAACTCAAAGCTGCCCTTGACGATAAAACCCATCAAGCACAACTTTTAGATAATATTAACAATGGTCATCTTCTTAACATTGATGCCAGTAATATTGTAAAAACCAATATTGCATTAGCCTATGATGATCGTGTACTTATTACTGATCACGCTAATGTACATTTTAAACAAGCAGACATGAATGAAAATATTACCTTAACGAATACATCAAACAGCTCCATTACCATTAATCACATCGACATTATTGGTGAGATTGACGGTATTAATCTGAATGCTAACTCACAGGAGATTGCACCACTGTCAAGTACAACGATCACCCTTAATGCATCAGCATCGGCAAAAGGTCAAGGTGAGTTGGTTATTGAATATCAACACGATCATGGCATAACTGAGACAGTCAATATTCCAATGAGCGTTGCCAATACCAATATCACGCTGTCAGCAATCAATGATAACAATCCTTTTGAGAAAAGTGAGCAAAGCATTGAAGTAGCAACGCTTATTACCAATAATGGCAGTTTTAACTGGTATCCAGCAACAGCATCGACAAAGGATGCCTATAAAGTGCAACTCGTTGGTAGTGAGTATACTTACACTACATCGAGCAATGCAACCAATTGTCTTTCATTAAGCGAAACGGGTTTAGCACCTCATCAAAGCTGTGAGATGCCGATAATGATTATTGATTCAGATACACAGGCAGGCACCTATGAATTTAATCTATATGCTAAGGCTCAAGATGGCACTGTTTACACCAATCTTGATGATAATCATACAGCGATATTTTCAGTCATTGAAACTGAGAAAGGACAAGCACAATTTCAATCAGAAAATGGGACACCTCTGACAGAACTTGTATTAAATAGCATTGATAATCAGGCAGTGATTGTCATTAAAAACATTGGCAAAGGAAATCTTAAAAACGTAAGCTTTAGCAGTGATCAAGCTGATGTGATCCGCATTAACAATCAAGCTTGTCAATCAACCTTAAATGCAGATCAATCATGTGAAATAATCATTAGTGCCGATTATAATTTAGATGATCCTCTTTCTGCCAAAATTACAGTATCCGCTGATAATATGAGTGAAACAACTACTGAACTTCCTGTTAGTATCACCAAAGCAACCACGCGTTTTATTTTTACAACTGCACAAAACTATAGTGGCAATTTAGGTGGAATTGAAGGGGCTAACAGCAAATGCCAACTTGAAGCAAATGCCCTTGGATTGAGTGGTGAATATAAGGCCTTACTTCCTGCTAATGAACGTAGTATTAAAGATAATATTGGTTATGATCAAAAGGCATATTATCTTAATGTGAATCATGAAGTTATCGCCTCACCCGATACGCTCTTCTCCGGCAATTTAGAACATGCCATTGCCAAGGACACTGAGACCTATGTTTGGAGTGGGTTTGCCTTATATGATGATGTGTTTGGCTTAAGTAGTAATTGCAACAACTGGACAAATGATGGCACTTCAAACAACCCACAATATTTTGCCAATGTTGCCAATCCTTTAGCAATAGATAATTCATGGGCTGCGGCTTTTGATCATGACAAACAAACTTTGCAAATGGCAAGCTGTAACACACCAAACAAACTTTATTGCGCACAAAAAGCTTAATTATCCAACTCAACAGCAACAAGGAACATTCATTATGATTATTAAAAAATTGAGTAAAAAAATCGCTTATTTTGGTTTACTTAGCCTAAGTCTTATTAGCAGCAGTTTTGCCAACTCTACCGTGTCGATTTATGTTGACCCAGCAGTAGAAGATCTTGATGCAACGCAAACACAATTTATTGTCGCGAGTGCATATCCTGAAGTAACACCTCCAACGCTAATTGTTGATACTGATAGGGTTACTATTGATATTGGATATAATATTGCGTTAGAAAATGGTGATATTGCTAATTGGCTTAAAAATATCCGCGGCACATGTGATAGTGATGATACTAATTGCAAAGCAATTGGTAGCAAAATGAGCAATAGTACGGCAGGTCTTGGCTTATACGGTGATCTTATTTTCACTTCCAAAGATCACCAACATCACTATGTTTGTAAAGACGTTGTATTAGGTGCTGTTAAACTTAGCTATTTCACAGCAACTTGGTCACTTGGCGCTAAGTCAAGCCTACCAAGGAAATATAATGAAACAAGTAAAACATGGGAACTCACTCTAAACTGTGAGAGTGCAAAACAAGAAGTTAAGCATATTACGCTGCAAGGTGGAGGCAGTTCATTTACAGTATCTAAAGTAGATGAATAGACACTAAGATGGATCCGTTACTCCCTGCCAGCATGCATCAAAAGTATCATCGCTATCCTTAGATGGTTGTATTAGCAGTAAGCCTTTACCCTGCTGTCCCCCGTCGCTACAAACACATTCTAGAGCAACTGAGTTATAATAATGTCCATTGCAATATGTAGTGAACTTATCAATATAATCATGTTGGTCTTGAGTAACAGCGTTCATGGTAAAACCGATATAATTATCGGTACTTTCAAGTGACCATTGTGAAATCCACCAAGTGTTTGACTCATGCAAAGCATAGTCAATTTCTTGAGAGAAGTCTTTTGCTAAATTTTTGATCAAAGCCACTGTGGATGGCTTCCATTCTGTGCCATCGGTTAAGCTAAATGTTAGCGCTGCACATCCTGCTTCAACACCATCTGTAATCCACTGAGTTGCAGAAACTGGCTTTACGGTATCAGAACCTTGTTGTCCTAAAATAACAGACCCACACGTACAACCAGCAATGTCAAGATTTAAAGAGACTACAAAATTTGCCTCACCAGGTCCTCCATTTACCAAAGTGCCAGAGTTCGGATCCTTTTGAAGTGCAGCAATGTTTGTATTTAAAAGTGTTGCCCCAGAAACTCCCCATTGACTAAGAGCTTGCAAAGTTGCCCCCATAGCTGAAGAATCTGACCTTCCAGCCTCTATCGTAATTGAATTTCCTCTCCAATTAACACTGCTAAATTCAATTGCATCAACAGTTCCTGATGGTGCTAAAAAATTTCCAGCACAAGATGAATCTCCTTCACCGCTAGTCGCTACACCTGCATAAGATGGACAACTATTTGATGGTTCACAACTATTGTTACACTGCGCATTTTGCACTCCTTCTTGGATATTTGGATCGGCAACAACATTACTAAAGAGTCCACCTGTTTGATTATTATTAAAATTGATCTGATTTGAATCTGCGTATGCATATATAACACTGAATTGCGTAAGGATAAATAACTTTGAGAAGTTTGAGAAAATAGTCATATCTTGGCTCCTTATAAATCGATTATAGTCATGGTAGAAGAGTCACTGCCTACATAAAGCTGCTTTTCATTTTCTGAAAATGCTATCGCATTAATAGAACGTAACGACAATGCTGGAGTAGTTTGAGTATTATAGAATTTGATAGCTATAAGATTATTTTGATCGTCTACCTTTGCAACCATCACCCCTTTATCCATTGTCGCAGCTGCTAGCATAGTGCCATCGTGATTAAAAGTAATAGCATTGTATTTATTCGAGAGGATATTTGTGTCATTTTTATTGTAAGTAGTAACCGTGATAAAAGTATTAACATCAGTTAATCTACCAAGATACAATCCAAATGAAGTTGCAACTGCTACGGTTCCTTTGGGACTAATCGCAACACCATGCACATCATTAGAAAATTTGCTATTTCCAGGTTGAGAGTAATTAATGTGACTCAGATTATGGTTATCGTCAATAGATGCAACACCAAGACCTCCACCACGTGTTGCAAAAGCAATTTTTTTCTTATCCATAGTAAGCGCTATTGATTTAACAGGTTGATACATCATGGTATCAACCGTATGCTGGTTGTATGGCTTTACTGATAATAGTTGATGAGACTTTAAATCAACTTTTGCAACTAATAAACCACCATGATAGTTTGCTATGTATAGTATATCATCAACTAAAATAAGATCGATTACTGTAATATGTTCCATTTTAGGTATAGTATTTTGCGTATATACCGTACATTGTTTTAAAAGCATACCGCTATTAATAGAACAAACACTTAAGCCTTTATTACTACCAATAGCGATAAGATCACCTGATTTAGCAATAGCTTTAACTGTTTGCCCTACGATAGATGGTATTGTTTTTTGATTGTAAATTTTTGTAAACTCAATACCTGTATCTGTAATATCACCCAATGCTAATCCACCAGTGATACCGACATACTCTTTTTTAGCTCCAGCAGACTCAAATGCATAAATTTTTGTACTTGTCGGCAATTTGATTTTTTCTTGTGCATTTACTGAGTGGCAGAAAGTTAAAAATATAATGATTAAAGAAAACACCAAAGTGTAATACCTTGATAAATATATATTAAACATTTTATTCTCCATTTTTGTTTACATTCCTTAGAAAAATATAGATAAAAAGTTCCAGCTTTGCAATTTTGATTAAATATCAACCTGCCATATTTAATAATTTAGCCTTAGTTAAACTCATCCCTTATTTTATTTGTTGACGCACCCAGTGCCTCTGGGGTATTGAGTTTATTTAAATCACTACTTGAATTAATCTTCATTGGATTGCCTGGCACAATATAATCTCCAGCATTAACCAGCATATTACGTGCTTTTATCTGTGGCAGCTCACAGGCTTCTTTAATGTTATTCACAATACCATTTGGAATACCTGCGTCAGTTAAGATCTTTTGCCATTCTACCGTCGTCTTTTGCCTAAAAAGTGGCTGTACAAGAGCTTGCAAATCAGCACGGTTTTTAATGCGATCAGGTCCCGTTTTAAACTTAGGATTATCATGCCACTCCATCTTATCCATTGCCTGACAAAAACTTAACCAAAGTTTTTCTCCTAAAACAGCCACAATAACGGCACCATCTTTTGTACGTATAGCACCAAAAGGAGCCGCTGCCGGATCGATATTACCACTACAATGTTCAATTTCATTGAGTTTAGTATAAGCCACCACTTCAGCAGGCATCATTGCAAACAAACCATCGAGCATTGAGACATCAACATAGGCACCTTTTCCACTACGAAGACGTCCACAATATGCTGTCATTGTTGCCATATAGCCCCACATCCCCGCACTGACATCGCCCACTGGAAAACCAATGCGTCCAGTGTCCTTATCTAAATCACCATTGATTGACATCATGCCTGAGTAACCTTGACCCACCAAATCAAAGCCTGGCGCATGCGCCATTGGCCCTGTTGTGCCAAATCCCGAAATTGAGGTATACACGATTGTAGGATTTAATTTCTTTACCTCTTCATAACCTAAGCCTAATTTCTCCATCACGCCAGGTCTGAAGTTCTCCACCAGAATATCTGCCTTTTGAATAATTTTTTTAATCAATGCGATATCTTCTGGATTTTTCAAATTGAGCGCACAGCTTTCTTTATTGGCATTAGCTGACGCCCAAAATACTGAAGTACCCTCTTTAGTAAAGGGTGCAGCTGAGCGCAACATATCACCATCACCCGGTCGCTCAATCTTAATGACGCGCGCGCCATTGTAAGCTAAAAGCATTGTACAATAGGGACCAGCTAATGCTTGGGTAAAATCCAATACCAATATACCATCTAATACTCTTGACATTTTTCTCTCCTTGAATCTTTAATTTTTATGATGAATTTTCGCGATCAGCGCTTCTACACGCTTTGTAAATTGTGGGCTATTTAAAATCTTATGTCGCGATTCTTCAATTAAAACCGCTTCATCATAATTAATCGTAACATCATTCGCTAATACATTAAGCTGTAACTTACTATTGGCAACGCCCTCAGCACAACAACTTATGATCGCCTGACATACTTCATCAATGCGTGCTTTAAGTGCTGCCTTATCACTAAAAACCGTGTTGAAAATTCCTGCGTGATAAGCATCCATGGCATCAATACTACTGGCAGTAAAAAAGAGCTCTTTGGCTTTATGAATGCTCATCACTGATAGCCAGTTTTGGTAATTACGCAGTGAAAAAGGAACGCCCATTTTATTGGCTGTAATAATCACTTTGCTATCATTGGTGGCATAGACCATGTCGCAAACCATAAGCATATGCAACGCTCCAGCATAGACTGCACCTTCTACTTGGGCAATGATTGGCAAAGGTGACGCAGTCATTGCATCAAACATTTCAAACATCGGATCATTGGTGATCTCATCGACTGATGTCAGTTCATTTAAGTCATGTCCTGCTGAGAATATGCCATGTGAAATATTGGCTTTAAGCACAATTACACGCTGTTTTTTACGTTGTGCCTCGTGAATAGATTGCGTAACTGCTTTTGACATCTCACTATCAAAAGCATTGCGCTTGTCACTGTTGTTAATCGTAATTGTTGTGATCTTGTCACCGTGTTGACATAGTATCTTATCCATTAAACTGTCTCCTTGTATTTTACTTAATCCAAACGCGTTGCGCCGGTACCTTCTAGTATAGCCAGAGATTATTAAAACGAGCACGAATTTACTAAAGTAACGCGCTTCTCAATCAGGGCTGCATAAATTGCGCGCACTACTGTTCTAAATATGTACTTACAGTTGATTGGGCATTTTGCAATTATTTGTTCTGCTTATGTTATGAACTATTAAGGAGAAGCACATGAAATTATCCCAACTTTATTTTCTCACATTAACTGCTTTTATTATAAGTGCTTGCGGTGGTAGCTCTGATGGCGCAAGCAATGAAACATCACCGACATCAACACCACCGTCTGAGTCAGACTACCAAACCTTACCATCATCTGAAAACACAACGATAGGAAACACGGAAAACACCGATTCTGAAGTACCTGAAACCGAGGTTGAACCGACACCAATACCATCAATTAATATCGTGCAATTTATAGCAAATGGTATTCCTGAAACAGCCGATGGCACGGTCAATTTTATTAAACCAAATCAAGAGGTTATCAGCTATAGTTTAAAGGTTCTGGGATCACAAACGAACAAAAGCAATCGATTCTTGATCAATACTTACAATATGATGATGCTACCAACTATGTAGAGCTTATTAAAGTCGTGCGTCAAAAGCTTGATAATTTGAGTAATATAACGGGTAAAACCTATCATTTAAGTATTGCAATCAATCAGGCACCTGAAAATATCGCCCTTAACCATTATAGTGAAATGCTGCCTTATCTTGATTCTATCAACATCATGTCCTATGATGCAGCAGGAACTTGGGACAGCATAACAGGGCATCAATCTCCCTTATCTGCTACTGAAGGAGCTGATGCTCCAAATTATGTAACCACCAAAGGGCAATGGAATTTAATCAGCAGTGTTGCCGCCCTTAACGCTAATGGCATCCCTAACCCAAAAATCGTTGCCGGCATTCCACTATATGGTCGCCAATGGATAGAGGTAGGTGAAGGACAAGCGCATATTCCAGGCGTTTATCAGTCAGGTGTCACAGGACCTGGTGAATGGGAAAATGGTAGCTTAGGATATAATTGCCTCATGGGTGATAGCTTTTCTAACATCAAAGACAATCAGGTTTGTTCAGGCTTTGCTAACTCAGCGTCTGATTATACCTATATCCTTGTGCGCGATAATAATAATAGCTTGAGAAGTGTTGGTAACTTTGGCAAGATCAGCATGAATGGTTACACCGTATCAGGCGTCACGTATCCATTTGATCGAATCGTTGAAAGCTATTATTACAATCCTATATCACGCATGTTTATCACCTATGATTCTGCGACAATGGTCGAAATCAAAGCACATTGGATAAAACAACAAGGTTTAAAAGGGGCAATGTTTTGGGATACTTCAGGTGATGCCCCAAACCCTGAGACTAATCCAGATCCATCATTGATTGATACTTTATCCAATACATTTAATTAATGACATCAAAGTTAGCATTGTCACAAAGACATCTGTTAGCAATCAATTGACACTTTCTCACTATCAAATATCTCAAAATGTCTTGAGTCATTTTTAGTCATTTGTAATTGAACTCAGCATTGGTTAAATTAACATCAAGCAGCAAAGCATACTGCTTAACCAAATCGCAACATTAATATATTGAGGAGTTCATTTTATGAAAAAACTAACCACTGCTATCACACTTCTAGCTTCACTTGGATTGATTAGCTTTGCAAATGCAAACCAAGTTTCACCATATGCTTATGCATATAGTGTTTATGGTGGTGCTTTAGTCGCTGGCGCTACATTAACAAAGGTAACAGCTGACACGCCAAATACTGCCTTTAGTCTTCCTCAAGGCGGTTTACCTGCAGCATTATCACAAGATGATAAAAACGCAGGGTTAGTAACCTTTTACTCAATAAACTCGAAACAAAAGGATATTAAAATTAGTTTAACTTATATGGTAAACACTACAGGTGGCGGTGCTCAAACCTGTACTGTTAATGTTGAATCAACGAATATTTTTGATAAAGGACAACCATTAAATGCTCAATTAACAACGCCAATCTGTGGTGCCTTATTCCACCCTGTCTACAGCACAAATACAAAAGATGGTGATCAGGTTGTAACAACTAACTGGAAAGTTGAATAATTTATAAAAACCGCATCGATAAATCAATTGCTTGAATGTTTTTAGTCAATGCACCAATCGAGATAAAATCAACACCGGTTTGTGCAACAGTATAAATCATATCAAGAGACATATTACCAGAGGCCTCAAGTTGCGCTTTTCCTTTAGCGATGCTTACGGCCTTTTTCATATCCTCTAAAGAAAAATTATCAAGCATAATCACATCAGCATGTGCTTTAAGTGCCTCATTGAGCTCATCAAAGTTCTCAACCTCGACCTCAACCATTTTCTGTGGCGCGATTTCTCGCGCTTTTTCAATCGCCTTGGTAATGGAGTGATCACAAGCTGCAATATGATTCTCTTTAATTAAAAAGGCATCAAATAAACCAATGCGATGATTCATCCCCCCGCCACAGGTGACGGCATATTTTTGTGCCAAACGAAACCCTGGAATCGTTTTGCGTGTATCAAGTATTGCGCACTTTGCATCTTTAATCGCCTTGACATATTCACGCGTTTTTGTGGCAACGGCTGAAAGCATTTGCAAGAAATTAAGCGCATTGCGCTCAGCGGACAAGATACTGCGTGCTAAACCCTCAACTTCAAAAAGTGTTTTATTAGCAAGCACCTCATCACCATCATGATGATACCAATGAATCTTTAGACTGGGATCAACCTGTCTAAAGACTTCATTAACCCAATCATAGCCACACATCACCATCGGCTCACGTGTTATCACACGTGCACAAGCTTGTTCATGTTCATTGATCAATAAAGCGTTAATATCACCTTGATCAATATCCTCAGCTGAAGCTTGAGTTACCATGGTTGCCACAAGATCTTTAGGAATTTCGGTAATTTGCTCGGTCTTTAAATGCATAAAATCTCTCACTCTACATTTTTTTAAACTTCATTTTTAATATTGGGTATCTCTTACCAGTACCGTCTACTTCCTGACGTGATAAAACACAGAACCCTCTTTTCAAATAAAACTGTACTGCTTTGGTATTTTGCTCATTGACATCAACTTGATAAATAGACAGTTTATTGATACAAAAATCAACCAATGTGCAACCAATCCCTTGCCCAAAAAATTTTGGATCAATAAATAACATCTCTAATTTATCATCACTAACACCGATGAAACCAACGATCTGCCCATTTAGCATATATTTATATATTTTGACTTGTGGAAAATAGGACGATACTATTTTTGAACTAAAAAATTCAAAGTCCTTTTGTTCTAAAAAATCATGTGTTTCTTTTACGGCAGCTTGCCAAATTTGAAGCAATCTAGGGTAGTCACCTTCATTTGCAGCTAATATGTCGCTATTCATTAATATAATTCACCTAATTATTAAACGCCACCATCCGTGTTAATGGTACCATTGCACGCTCACGTACATCATCTGGCACCAGAATTTCGTTATCACCCTTCTCTAACACCTCAGCAAGGTTCTTTAAGGTATTCATCCCCATCCACGGACAATGCGCGCAAGACTTGCACGTCGCGCTATTGCCCATGGTTGGTGCTTCAATAAATACCTTATGTGGTGACGCTTGTTTCATCTTATAGAAAATACCGGCTTCTGTTGCCACAATAAAGATAGGATTTGGCAGTTTTTTCGATGCTTCTAACAACTGCGAAGTAGAGCCCACTGCATCGGCTAATGCAACAATCTCTTGCGGAGATTCAGGATGTACCAATACTGCAGCTTCTGGATACTGCGTTTTTAAATCTAATAATGCGCGTGCCTTAAACTCTTCATGCACAACGCATGCTCCATTGTAATGTACCATATCCGCACCGGTTTGCTTCTCAATCCAACGCCCTAAATACTTATCTGGCGCCCATAGGATTTTCTCACCTTGTTGATCTAAATAGTCACATACTTGTAAGGCATTTGACGAGGTAACTGTCCAATCAGCCAAAGCTTTAATACGTGCTGAAGTATTCACATATACCACGACGGTACGATCAGGATGCTCAGCAATGAATGCTTTAAACTCTTCCTCTTGACAGCTCACATCAAGTGAACACTCAGCTTCTAATGTTGGCATAATCACCTTTTTATGCGGAGATAAAATCTTAGCACTCTCGCCCATAAAGCGGACACCGGCAACGACAAGCGTATCTGCTGGATGATCCTTCCCAAAGCGTGCCATAGCTAATGAATCGCCTAACATGCCACCGCTTTCTTCTGCTAATGCTTGGATATCGGCATCGACATAGTAATGAGCAATTAAACAGGCATTTTTTTCTTTCAATAATCGTTTTATTTTCTCACGATAAAATGTTTTTTCTTGTTCATCTGTTACCTGAAGACTTTTGGCTTTTGGCCAAGCTTTGGCAACACGTGATTGAAACTCAACATCACTGATCATAATTGATATGGCTTTAATCTAATACTAAAAAGTTTTTGGAGTGTACCACAGACCGTTAAAAATAAGAAAAAGTAGCAGCATTTTTCTTGTTCTTTATCGCTTTCTCACGCCATTGAGATGTTCAACTTCTTTTTCCAATGTAACTGCCTATTTATTCATATAAGCAATAATGACACTGCCTTTAGAAGGAGTACATGCAATTTTGAACAAAAGCATTTGGTAAAGAATACTTAACTGATATATGATAATTAACAACTTTTAGTGACAAAAAACCAACCAATTAACAATATGTTGTAAATCATTATGCGACGCTTATGTTGTAAAGTGGTTTTTGAAAATTTTATGGTTTAAAAAATTAAGGACAATCTATACAGCATGGGTTTTATTTTTAAGAAAATCGCCATCATTGGCACGCATGATAATCCAGCGGTTTCTGAGACTGTTGAATATCTAGCACATACATTGATTGAGCACTCGGCACGCATTTATCTTGAATCTGAGACGGCAGAGAGCTTAGATCATCGCTTTGGTGAAGGTTATGACTTAAAAGCCATTGCCAAACACTGCGATGTGGCAGTAGTCGTTGGCGGGGACGGTAATTTTTTAAATGCTGCAAGAAGCTTATCTCTACTAAGCAGCATTCCCATTGTCGGGATTAACCGTGGTAAACTGGGCTTTTTAACTGATATTAATCCGGATGAATTAAGCACACGTTTGTTTGATGTGCTTGAAGGGAATTATCAACAAGAACAACGCTTTATGCTACAAGCATCGATTAAAAGCGATATCTGCCCACCTGAAAAAACCGTTGCATTAAATGATATTGTTATTGCCGCAGGTCAACATAGTCGTTTATTCCAAATGCATGTCCACATCGATGGTCGCTACGCTTTTGACCAACGTGCTGACGGTATGATTATTGCAACGCCTACCGGCTCAACTGCGCATGCATTATCTGCAGGAGGTCCTATTATGCATCCAGGGCTTGATGCGATCGTCATGGTGCCAATGTTCTCGCACTCCTTAAATAGCCGCCCTATTGTCTTAAATGCCAATTGTGATATTCAAATAACCGTTGGAGAATATAACAATCCAGAACCCAGTTTAAGTTTTGATGGACATATGAAGTTACAACTCTCGCAAGGAGATACTATTAAGCTTAGTCGCTGCCCAAAATCAGTGACAATTTTGCACCCTCTTGATTATGACTATTTTCACTCATTACGTTCAAAACTTCATTGGGGCAAAATGCTCTTCCCCTAAGCCCTAATCAACGCTACAACTAAGTATTCGCCCAAAATACTCCTTCATACCCTGAGCGTAAGTCAAAGAGTACGCTTGTAAACACCATGTAATGAATCAAGAATAAGTTGCGTCAGTTAGCACCTCTCCCCTTGCGGGAGAGGTCGTGCAGCTTAAGCTGCACGGGTGAGGGGAGTAATTGAAGCTCAACTTATTTTTGAATTATTACTATGCTTAAAAAGGCTTCGACTTACGCTTAGCCAACACTTACACAAGGGTTGTGGGCAGGAGTAAAATCATCACCACAATCAATGTCTTTGTTTGCCAGTAAAACTATTGGTATTTAGGCTTTGATCGGGCATAATAACGGCTTAAATTTGACTGAAAATAATAGGATTAAACATGGAAAACACACAAAACGATCAACCTAACTTTGTTGTTCAAAAAATTTATACAAAAGACATTTCATTTGAAGCGCCAAGCACGCCTGACGTTTTTAAAGCACAATGGCAACCTGAAGCTAATGTTAACGTCGATACAACATCTTCAAAGCTTGATAATGATGTTTATGAGGTTGAATTAAGCTTAACTGTCACCGTTAAAAATAATGACAACAATGCTTATTTGATCGAAGTTTCACAAGCAGGCATTTTCACATTACAAAATATGCCAGAAGATCAAATTGCACCAATGCTAGGTGCTTTCTGCCCAACCACACTATTCCCATATGCCAAAGAAACCATTGATAGCCTAATTAATCGTGGTGGATTCCCACAGATTAATCTAGCACCAATTAACTTTGATGCACTTTATATGCAAAGACTTGCACAACAGCAATCAGGTGAGCAAACACAGCACTAATACGCTTGTGCTTGCTATGCAACATATCACTCGTGAAGCCTTACGTCGACAACGGCAAGCAATTCCTAAGACAAAAAAAGCAGCCTATGCTAAAGCGCTTCACAGGAATTTTTTTGACTATTACGAATATTTATTAACGTCAAGTCCGAAAAAAATAGCCAGCTACTATGCATCTGCTGAGGAAATCTCACCACGATGGATTGATGAAATATTAGGTAAAACTCATGAGCTTTACTATCCTGCATTACATCCATTTAAAAAGCGTCAACTTTTTTTTGCGAAGCGAACAAAGAACAAACGACTAAACAAATATTACCTAAAAGAGCCATTATTTATCGCTGAAAATATTTTAGCACCATGGGAGCTTGATCTGATTATCGTGCCATTGGTTGGGTTTGACTCACATAAAAATCGCATTGGCATGGGTGGTGGATTTTATGATAGCTCATTAGCATTATGCAAAGCTTTTAATAATACTGAGTTTGTTGGCATTGCTTTTGATGAACAACAATTTGACGAATTTGAACATAAGCCCATTGCAATGAATGATTGGGATATTAAAATGCATACCATTATCACACCAACGCGCATTATTCGCTGATTATATGAATACACTATATAAAGAGATCATTCACAAGCTTGAAAAAGCGTTCTCGCCCTCTACATTAGAGCTTATTGACGAAACGCATAAACACCAAAAACACAAACAGTTTCAAGCAGGGAAATCGCATTTTAAATTACGCATTGCCAGTGAACAGCTTACTTCACTTAGCACATTAAAGGCACATCAAGCAATCTATGCTTGTTTAGGTGAGCTCATGCAAACCCAAATTCATGCCCTATCAATTGAGATTGATAAAAGCTAAATGAATGGTTTACGAGTAATATGACTTATTGGCTAAGACTAAATATTCACCCACAAGTGCTCACCATACCCTGAGCATAAATCGAAGCGATGCACTGAGAATCAGTCGAAGTGGATACGCTTAGGAAAATCACACTTCATGGAGGCTTCGACTTACGCTCAGCCAACGTTTACGCAATCAAAGTGGGCGGGCATATGGTCATAGCCGGCTTATTTTTACGAAAATATGCATGAGACAATTTAAACACTACCGGACTCAACAATAACAAATCGATCAAGTTAGGTAGCGCCATTTAAGCCTTATTGACTATAGCAATAAAACCTATATTTGCATTACAATATTGTCCATGATTTGTAAATAACACTTAACTTTATGCTTACAGATAGTCATTGCCACCTTGATTTCCCTTGTTTTGATCGCATGCGCAACAATCTTTTAGATCATTGTGTTGAGCAAAATATTACTCACTTCATTAATCCGACTGTAGCGTTTAGTAACTGGCAAAGAGTAATTGATTTAAGTTTACAATATCCATCAATCACCCCAGCATTGGGCTTACATCCATGTTATGTTGAAAAACATCAGAACGAACACCTTGAAACGCTCAAACCTTGGCTTCTAGCGCACCATATTCCACTGGTTGGTGAGATTGGTTTAGATAAGCGCTTTATTGATAGTTTTGATCGGCAAATATTCTTCTTTAATGAACAACTAGCTATTGCTCAAGACTTACAAAAGCCGGTGATTATTCACAGTGTTAAAGCACATAGTGAAGTGATTGCCACATTAAAGCATCATGATTTTAAGCATGGTGGCATTATTCATGCATTCTCAGGTAGCTTCAATATTGCAAAAGCCTATTGCGACCTTGGTTTTAAACTCGGTGTTGGCAGTATTCTGCATTACCCTAATAGCAAATTACCCAATGTTTTAAAACGCATTGGCATTGAAAATATCTTACTTGAAACCGACTCGCCTGATATGCCTATCCCAAATAGTGTTAACGAAATAAACACACCATTATCTCTACTGCAAACCCGTGATCTGCTTATTGACATTTTTAAACTATCAAAAGACGATACACATCAAGCCCTAGCACAAAATTCGAGAATATTTGGAATACAACGTCACTGATCAACCTCAATATTTTGCCGTTTTTATCTGTCAAACACCAATAATCCACTACAGTGACACCAAGCTTTGTGATATATTGCCACCCAATGTTTTGATCAAAACGAACAATAGATATGGCTGAACAACTGGATAATAATGAGTTAGATAAAGTAAAACTTTTATGGAAAAAATATGGCTCGAAGCTAGTGACACTTATCTGTGTTATTTTAATAATGATCGTCGCTTGGCAATATTGGCAAAAAAGAAAGCTTGAAAACAATGTTCAAGCGGCTGAGCTTTACCAAAAGTTAGCCCTTATTGCCGATAATGCATCAAGCAATTCAGAAGCGATTTTAAACCAAGCGCAAAACCTTATAAACCTTTATCCTGAATCAGTTTATGCGGACTTTGCGCGTTTAGAAATCGCCAAACAATCCGTTTTAAAAAATCAATTAGACCAAGCAGCCGCAAGCCTTAAGCAGGTTGCTGATAGTAGTGTTAATCCAAATCTGCAAGCCATTGCCAAACTTCGTCTTGCTCGCGTTGAATTAGCGCAAAACAAAATAACTGATGCCATTGCCACAGTTAATAGCATCACATTGGCAGGCTTTAGTCTTTCAAGCAACATGCTATTGGGTGATGCTTATTTCGCCAATAAAGACTATACCAAGGCAAAAACATACTGGCAAAGCGCCCTATCTGAAGCTGACAAGCCAGAGTTAGCAAATATTAAAAGCTTATTACAAATGAAAATCGATAATCTTGCTGCATTAAGCAAATGAAGCAAATGATAACGGATAAACATATGACAAAATTAACAATCAAAAATACTAAAAAAATTATTTTAAGCACAGCATTGATTGCTGTATTTGGTGGCGCTTTAGTTGCTTGTGGCAACAAAAGTAATGACACGCCACCTAAACCACTTGTTGAGTTTAAATCAAACTTAGATGCTAAGTATGTCTGGGATACCAACATTGGCAATGGCAATGATGGACAAATCGATTTGACGTTAACGCCTGCTATTGAAACCGGTGTGATTTATACGTCAAGCTATGATGGTTATATTTCAGCGGTAAATGCAACAACAGGCAAACGCCTATGGTCAACCGACACCAAGCTTCAGTTAAGCTCTGCTATTGCTGTTAGTGGCAATATTGTTGTTGCCGGTAGCTTACGTGGCACATTAGTGGCAGTTGATACTAGCTCTGGCAAAGTACTGTGGCAAAGCGCATTACCGAGCAGCTTATTTTCAGCGCCCACTATTGTTGACAATGTCATCTACACACAAACACATGACGGCAGTATCTCAGCATATAACCTCAAAGACGGTAAGCAAATATGGACTCAAAGCATTGCCACGCCTGATTTAATGTTAATTGGTAATAGTTCGCCTATCGTATACCAAGGTTTGGTAATTGTTGGCACTTCATCTGGTAGCTTATGGGGCTTAAAAACAGCCTCGGGTGAAAAACAATGGGATAACCCGATTGCTTTACCACAATCAGGATCACCTGCGCAACAGATGGTTGATATTACTGCCACACCACTTATTCATAATGACACGCTTTATGTAGCAACATTCCAAGGCAACTTGATTAGTTTCAATACAAAACTAGGTAGCATGAACTGGCAGAAAAAAGCGTCTGTTTATCGCAATATAGCATTAGGGCAAAAGGCGATTTTCACCACTGACACTAAAGGTGATGTTACAGCTTATAATCTCAAAACAGGTGATAAGCTCTGGCAAGCTACTGAGCTTGAAGGGCGTAAACCATCAGCACCTTTATATATTAATGGCATGATTGCCGTGGGCGATTACGAAGGCTATGTACACATTTTCAATGCCGAAACTGGTAAATATCTCACTCGTGTTGAAATTGGCGGTGATGGTATTAATGCAACACCTATCGCTGCGGGCAAATCGATTATTGTCCAAACCAACCGTGGCACACTTGCTGCTATCCAATTATAAAAACACATTGTAAATGTCTAGCGCTAACACTTCACAGAAAATTGCGGCATTTATTGCCCCTTCTTTGTTTATTCTGGTGCTGATGATTTCAGTGGGTCCTTTTGGTGACACGATCTATGCACCCTCTTTGCCTAGTATTGCTCGAGCTTTTAATACCCCTTATCATAATGTCCAATTAACCATTACCTTTTATCTATTGGGTTACTCTATCAGTCAGATATTGTATGGTCCTTTTTCTGATCGATTTGGACGTAAACCAATTATGATTATCGGTGCGGTTATTTTTCTAATTGGTTCGATTGTTTGCTTGATTAGCCCTAATATCACCATCCTGATTTTTGCACGTTTTTTACAAGGCTTTGGCGCATGTGCAGGGGCAGTTATCTCTAGTGCCGCAGTACGCGATGCCTTTTCGCTAAAGGATCAAGGCAAAGTTTTTGCTAAGATGAATGCAGCTTTTGCCATAGCTCCTGGAGCTGGTGCGATTGTTGGCACCTTTATCTCATGGCAAACGAACTTTATCGTGCTATTGATATTAGCAATTGTTTTACTTATTTCGGTTATTTTTCTCTTTCCTGAGACACTGCGCCAAAAGAACTATGGTGCAACACGTCCCAAGAAATTGCTTACTAACTATTTCAAGCTATATCAAGCGCGCGGCTACTTTGTTTATCTATGCTTATTGGGGCTTAATATCGGCATGGTTTATGCCTGCTTGGTGGAAGCGCCAGGCATTGTCATCAACATACTACATTTAGACAAAATCTGGTTTATCGTCATTGCTGCAGGGATTGTACTGGCGTTTATGATTGGTTCGGTATTATGCACTTATTTGGTACATAAGATCAGTCAAAATGGGATTTTACTGATTGGTATGCTGATAAGCCTTTTAGGTGCAATTATGCTCTTGTGTTTTATGTCACTAAACATTGTGCATTTATATAGCTTATTAACACCTGTTATCATTCTTTTTACTGGGATATCATTTGTGATTCCAATCGCTACCGCAAAGGCACTTGCTCCTTTTACCCTAACCGCAGGCTCTGCTTCTGCAATGATGGGCTTTTTTCAAATGGGTGCGGCATCACTTATCACCGCAATTGTGACGGTATTACCCTTTAGCGATACACTGTCAATGCCGATTGCTTTCACCTTTCTATCTAGCTTAAGTATTGTGATTTTGATCATTTATATGCTTTGGCTAAGGCAGGCTGAACCAAAAAACTAGCGTGGTAGACGCTCAACAATGACAAAACAAATCAAAGCCAAAACAACTCCAACCATGCCCGTTACACCAAGCTCATAAACCGTATCCAAAATATGCCAAGCGCCTAGTGCAGTAAATACAAATCCGCCAATAATTTGAATGAAGCTAAATATCGCGATTGATGTGCCTTTATACTCTGGATAAACCGATGTAGCAATTGCCATCATATTGGGGTAAACCCACAGATAGACAAGCCAAAAAGCCGATAAGCAAATAATATCTGTAATATAGGTACTGGTATTGGATGATAACGTCACACCCACCATACTGATAAACATAACAATCAATGCCGCTTTTACCAACGTCATCATCGCGCACTTCTTAAGAAGCATACCATTTAACCATGCACCAATAAGCATGCATAATATAACCAACGCAACAACCCAACCAAAAGCAGCAACTGGCATATTGTATTCTTGAACAAAAATATAAGGATAGGTTAAAAGCACACTTGCAACGACACCATACACAAAAAACATTACTAAAGTCGCACATAAAAAACGTAGATTAAACATAATTTTTAGTACTTGAGCGATATTTATTTTTATATGTGAAGTATTTGATTTAATGTTGTTTCTACCAACAATCAAACCAAAACCTACGATTAATGCAATCATCAAAGCATACCAAAACATAAAGCTAACGACACTATGCCATCCCTGATATTGCATTAAGTAACCTGAGATCACTGGAGAAATTGACACGGTAAATACTGAAAAAGCAATCAATAAGGCATAGATTTTTGAGAAAGCCTTGCCCTGAAAAGAGTCCGCGACAATGACACGCGCTAAAACCGCAGCCATGCCAGAACCAATACCTTGTAAAACACGTCCAACGAGCATCCATTCTATCGTATGCTCAACATGACACACTGCACTGCCTAGCATGGTAATCAGCAAGCCTAAAATTAAAATGCGTACACGTCCAAAACGATCAGATAACACCCCTGAAATAAGTTGTGAAATCGCACTACCCAACAGAAATAGTGCCACCGTATACTGTACCATTTCTCTTGAGGTATTTAATGCTTTATCCAAAAATGGCAACACCGGCAAATAAATATCCATCATCGCTTGCGGATAAGCTAAGACAAATCCTGCAGCAACAAATAGAATGATTAATATTATTTTGCTGGGTCTGGTGACTATTGATGGTTTCTTTATTTCCATGGTCTTTTAATATCCATTTCCTGTCCTAATATTGTCATCCGCTATTATAGATTAAAACTCACAAAAATCAGCTTTCTTTTTTAACTTTCTAACGTTAAACCTCAATGGATGAAGTCCTTCTATTAATTGATTTGGCACTGAAGCTTGATGCCCATTAACCATTAACTGACTTAATAGTTTAGCACCATATATCATTGAACATAATCCTTTTGAGCCGAAGCCTGTTAATAAGTAGAGTCCGGATAAGTACTCAGCTTGAGGCATTGCCTTTAAAATAACACCTTTTTGTAATCTTTGATAGTATTGCTGTGAGAAACTAAGTGCATCAGCAACTGCGCCAACCATCGGCACATGATCAGACGTTACACATCGTAGGGATACGCGCTGTGCGCTAATTTGCGCATTTGTTTGATTGCCAATGATATTGTTTATTTGCATTAAATTAATCTGGTCATCACTATTGCGCACTTCAGCAATTAAATCATCGTTATCACGAAATGTAGCGCCCAGTAATTGCTTGCCATCAACACTTGGTAAAATATAACCTTTATCCATCAGGATTGCTTTATTATTTAATACCTTTTGCACTTGGGTGATTTGTCCGTATGAAGGATAAATCTCTATATGTTTAAATGCCTCAAGATCTTTTATAAGCGAAGCGTTACCCGCAAAAACCACCGCATCATATGCTAACGTTTTTTGATTTTTTTTATTATTTTTGTTATCGCTGAAGCTAAGCTGCCAAGTATTATCTAATCTTACAAACTCATCTAAGTGATGTGAGAAACATAAATTTACGTTTTTGCTATTACCAATAAGACTCTGACATAACGAATAAGGATTAACCACCATTGCCGTTGGATAATAAGCACAATTTGATGAAACATCACATCCTGCTATTTTAGAAGCTGTTTCTCTATCCACGATTTGTAACAAATCCTCAAGAGAGGCGCGCTTTTTGATAATATTGTCAAAACGTTGTCGTGTTTTATTATCACTCAATAACTCCAAAGCACCACATTCATTAAAATCAATCTCGCTTTTATGTTTAAGAATGTAATCTCTGGTATGCATAAACCCTTGAGTATGAAAGCTATCAGAGATATTACCATCAACAGTCATGTAAGGCTTCAGTATGCCATAAGGGTTGCCAGATGCACCCTGGGCAATATCGTCACATTGATCAAATAAATCCACCTCAAAACCTATTTGACTTAGTTCATAGGTTAACGCGCATCCTGCCATGCCAGCACCGATAATTGCAATTTTATGAGTTTTGTTAAGAGTCCATTGCGACTTGGCAAAATACGGTTTAATTTTAGTTTTTACCTCTTTTTGTGTGTCTTTAACAACAGCACAAATCATTTCACGTTTATGACCAAAGCCTTTTTGTTTTCTGATTTCAAAACCTTGAGTCTCCAATGCACGCTTCACAAAACCCGCTGCGGTGAAGGTTGATAAAGTCGTCTGCCCATAACTTAAACGATAGATCTCTTTAAATAAATCATCCGACCACATATCAGGATTTTTAGCCGGAGCAAAACCATCTAAAAACCAAGCATCAATACTAAGATCAATTGCTGCTAACATCTTAGCTGCATCACCAATCAATAGGGTTAAATGAACATTTTCTGAAATATTTAGAGTTGTTGCACCACTGTAAAAACTCGTTGGATAAACCTGAAATAATTGATCAGCTTGAGGTTTGATCTCGTGCCATATAGATAATGCCTTCTCTAAATCACTATAAGTTAATGGATATTTCTCACAACTGATAAAGCTTAATTTAGCAGTTTCCGGTGCGTATTGCGCCCAAAGCTTTAGGGTTGCTAAAAAGTTTAATCCCGTACCAAAACCCGTTTCAGCAATGGCAAAATGCACATTTTCATCAAGATTTTCAAATCTTTTTTTCAGCTGATTGCCATCTATAAAAACATATTCACTTTCAGCAAGCCCATTATGCTTTGAGAAATAAACATCATCAAATTCATCCGAAAATGGCTCACCTGTGTCTTGCCATTTGAGTTTTGCATATTGCAATTTAGCGATCCTTAACAGCCATCGTTAAACGATTGATCGATATCAATCGCCCCTTTTCATCAATAATTTCAATTGCCCATACATGGGTTGTCCGTCCAATATGATGTGCATAGGCTTTAGCCGTTAGCACACCTTCTGTTGCCGGTCGAATATGATTAGTATTAATATCCAACCCAACACAATACTGCTTTGTCAGATCAACGGCATAATTCGCAGCAGTGCTGCCAACGGTTTCAGCAATACCACAAGAAACCCCGCCATTCATAATCCCTAAGGGTTGCTTGTGTTTTTTCTGCAAAGGCATTTCTGCCAATAAATAATCATCACCAATTTCCGTAAAACGAATACCTAAAGTATCAGAGAATAAATCAGCTCCGCGCTCATTCATTTGTTCTATTGTTACGGGTGTTTTCCAAATGCTCATTTTTTCTCCATGTTTTTAATAAGATTTATTTTGTCCCCTAAAATATTCAGAGGAAAGAATTTTAACGAGTCTTTTGCAATATTATTCGCTAGCTTGACTAAGCTTTATCAGTGCTTGTGTCCGCTCACGCTCAAGTTCTCTTATCAGCTCTTCCTCAGTAGGTAGGTAAGGCAAATATTTTGCGGCAAATAACTGCTTTTGATCTGATAATATTGAGTATTTAACAACTGCTTCACTTTTTTCACTGCACAACACTAAACCAATCGTTGGGTTGTCGTCTTGGCTTTTCTTCTGTTCATCATACAAACGCACATAAGTATCCATCTGTCCAATATCTTGATGCTTAAGTTTACCTAGCTTTAAATCAACCAATAAAAAGCATTTAAGCTTAAAGTTGTAAAACACCAAATCAATATAAAAATCTTCATCTTCAAAGCGAATACGTTGCTGACGTTCTACAAATGCAAAGCCTTTACCTAACTCCAATAAGAATTGTTGTAAATTACTAATAATAGCTTCTTCAAGGTCACTTTCTTGATAGGTTTTGTCTTGAAGGTTAAGAAAATCTAAAATATAAGGATCTCGCAAAAAGTCTTTGGCGTTTTCAACCAGAGGTTTTGTTGCTTTCTGAGCTTCTGATTCCACCAGTTTTTTGTCTTTGCTTGATAATAATCGCTCATAATATAACTTACTAATCTGGCGTTCTAATGCTCGGGCACTCCAGTTGTGCATAATTGCTTCTTGCAAATACCACTCGCGAGCAACCAAACTATCTATGCGCATAAGAATACGATAATGTGTCCAACTCAATTCACTACGCACTGCGTAGCGAATTGGAAAAGTAATATAAAATTGGCGCATATTACGTAAGTTACCTGCATCAAACCCCTTCCCCAAGCGTTTGGTAAGTTCTTTGGAAAGTAACTGTAACTGCTGCTTACCATAAGCGGCTCGACTTTCTCCGTTTTGCTCATGCTCAACTATTAGCCGACCAATCTCCCAATAGCTTTGAACCATGGCATGATTAACTGTTTGGCGTACTTGTTGCCTACTGCTTTCAATAATAATAGCAATATCATTAATCAAGCTCACAAATTGAGTATCTTTAGAAAGGCTCATCTACTTGTCTCTCAATACCTATAACGATATCCATTGTTTGCAAGAATCCTACAAAATAATATTTAATGCTTAACTGTAGCTCATCACAACTTGCCCACAGGGATGAATATAACTCTGATTTTTTAATTGCCATCTTTACTCTCTTTTAATTTAAGCGCCAAACAACTTCAAGCCATCTTTTTTACGTTTCTCTTCCGCGCGAATTCTTCTGGCATCTTTAGGATCAATGGTTAATTCGCGATAAATTTCAATACGATCATCAGGCTTTACAATATGATCAAGAGTCACTATTTCACTATAAATGCCAATTGATTGTGTTGTTAGATCAATCTCTGGGAAATCACTCAACACCCCACTTTGTGTTATCAAATCTTGGACAAAACTATTTTCATCACACTCAATTTGATATAGTTTTTGCTCTTGGGGATTGGCATACACAACTTCTACTTTCATACAGCTTCTGCTCCATACACTGTTTTAGCACGCTTACAAAAGGCATCAAGCATTGTATTAGCCAGTGTATTAAAGACAACACCTAATGCTAATGCCATGACTTTAGAAGAAAATTCAAACTCTAAATCAAGTGTTACTTTACAGGCTTTATCATTTAGAGGAATAAAATGCCACACACCCAGTAAACGCTTAAAAGGGCCTTTAATTAATCGGATTTTAATCTCTTTGCCTGAGATCATGTCATTGTGTGTACCAAAATCAATTTTGACACCGCCTTTGGCAATTTTAAGTGTCGCTTCGGCTTCTGTTTCAGTATGCATATGCACCTCTACTGCTTGGCACATGGGTAAAAACTCAGGATATTTATCAATATCATTTACAAGGTCATACATCTCTTTAGCACTGTATTCAACCAATGCCGTTCGATGAATTGTTGTCATAGTGTTTCTCTTATGTCATAAGTTCATGTTAGAATCTTGGCTATTGTAACGCTTATGCACTATTTTGCAAAACAATGGCAAAGACAAAAAATACAAAACTAAAATCAACGGCAACCAATAGTACCATTGCCAAAAATAAAAAAGCTTTTCATGAATATTTGATTGAAGAGCGCTTTGAAGCCGGTATCGTGCTTCAAGGTTGGGAAATCAAAAGCATTCGTGCTGGACGCGTTCAACTAACCGATAGTCACATTCATGTTAAGAATAATGAAGCTTGGCTTTTTAATGCACTCATTACCCCTTTACATTCTGCGTCAACGCATGTCGTACCTGTTCCTGCAGGCACACGCAAATTGCTATTACACCGTAGAGAAATCAATAAGCTCTTAGGTAAAGTTGATATCAAAGGCTATACCATTGTGCCACTTGCTATGTACTGGAAAGGTTCTCGTGTCAAAATTGAGATCGCAATTGCTAAAGGCAAGCAATTGCATGATAAACGTCAAGCCTCTAAAGAACATGATTGGAAACGTGAAAAAGAGCGTTTATTCAAAAAGAGCCTATAACCACCATGACGCAAACAGAAAAGAAACTTCATTTCTATATTACCAAAGCAATTGCCGATTATAAGATGCTAAAAAAAGGTGACAAGGTGATGATTTGCTTATCCGGTGGCAAGGACTCTTTCACACTGGTTAAAGTGATACATGACTTGGTAACTAATGGTACTTATGATCTTGATTTAACTGTCTACACCTTGGATCAAACCCAACCCGGTTGGGATGATGCCGAATTAAGACAATACCTTGATAATCATCATATCAACTATATTATCGAAAAGCGTGATACCTATTCTGTTGTTATTGATAAAGTACCTGAGAATAAGACTTATTGCTCATTATGCTCGCGCCTACGTCGTGGTAATATTTATCGCTTTGCGCGCGATAACAACGTTGATAAGATTATGTTGGGGCATCATAAAGATGATGTGATTGAGTCGGCATTAATGTCGATGTTTTATCAAGGCAAGATTAAGTCAATGCCTGCCAAGCTATTAACTGAAGACAAAAAAAACGTGGTGATCAGACCCATGATTTACTGTCAAGAGCGTGATATTGCGCACTTTGCTAAAGAACAAAACTTTCCCATCATTCCATGCAATCTATGTGGCACACAGGAAAATCTAAAACGCCAACAGGTTAAAGCGCTTATTCATGATTTGGCTAAGCAAAACCCAATCATTCCTCAAAACATTTTTGCCTCGCTTAGCAATGTCGTACCAACTCATTTATATGATCAAGAGCTATTTGATATCCGTGAATGTGATCAACGTCGCATCAACACCACCAACGCTTAATAAAACGACAAAATTACAATAAAAAAAATTAAGTTGACTTCCGCTACTAACTGATACAATTTATTACATTAAGTTGCAGTAACTGGAAAAAGCTATGCGTTTATTTAAACACCTGTATGCACAAGTTATTTTAGGGATTATTATCGGCATTATTTTAGGCGCATTGTCTCCTCAATTTGCCGTGAGTTTAAAGCCATTTGCCGATATTTTCATCAAATTAATTAAAGTTTTAATCGCACCGATTATATTTTTGACCATCGTTTCAGGTATTGCAGCTATGAAAAGCTTGAAATCGGTTGGCAAAATAGGCGGCGCTGCACTCATTTACTTTCTGATTACCACAACCTTAGCATTAACTATTGGCTTAATTGTTGCGAACCTTATCCCAATGGGTTCAGGGATGCATATTAATGCCAATACATTAGATATGCACGCAGCATCAGCCTATATTGGCAAAGCTGAGCAAATGGATAGTATTTCTGGTTTTATTTTAAATATTATCCCCCACACTTTTGTCAGTGCATTTAGTGACGGTGAGATTTTACAAGTCTTATTTGTTGCCATTTTATTCGCTACAGGGTTGTTAATGTATGGTGAAAAAGGTCAACCAATATTAGAAGGCATCCAGCACTTGTCTAAAGTATTTTTCAAGATCATCCATAGCATTATGTACTATGCACCACTTGCCGCATGTGCGGCAATGGCATTTACAATCGGCAAATATGGACTTCATACATTAGCCGGTCTTATTGGCTTACTGCTTTGTTTTTATCTAACGTGTATTATCTTTCTTGTCGTCATTCTTGGTTTAATCTTACGCATCTATTGCAAGATTAGTATATTTAGTGTGATTCGCTATATAAAAACAGAAATTCTGATCGTCCTTGGTACTTCATCATCAGAAACCGTTCTGCCTAACTTGATTGAAAAGCTTGGGAAATTAGGTTGTGATAAAAGTGTTGTTGGGCTTGTTATCCCCACTGGGTACTCCTTTAATTTAGATGGAACAGCTATTTACCTTTCTTTAGCGGCTATTTTTATTGCTCAAGCATTAGATGTCCCATTAACACTCGAGCAACAACTCTTTATGCTTGGGGTGATGCTTATTAGCTCTAAGGGTGCAGCAGGTGTCACCGGCAGCGGCTTTGTGATCTTAGCAAGTACATTAGCTGCGGTTGGTACAGTGCCTGTCGCTGGCATTGTTATTATTCTAGGTATTGATCGTTTTATGTCTGAAGGACGTGCAATTACCAATATGATTGGCAATACGGTTGCCACTATTATTATCGCCAAATGGCAAAAGAAATTAGATTTATCCGTCATGGCAAAGCATTTACAAAAGACAACGTAATCTCTAATAGCTATGTCCATCATAAACTAATGGCACTCAATAACCATCCATGGCAGCTTCGCATTGGATCCTCACGCCATCCTGGCTCAGGATGACAAATCAGAGGGTGTCATTGCGAGCATGGATGCGTGGCAATCCATTTTGTCAGGGATGGTTGATTTGAGTTCGTTGCAAAACCTATATTTACAAGCGACTCATTAAGGTGGTGCCATTACTTCATAAACTACTTTGCAATAAAACACCGCAAAATGATTTACGATGGGGCTTACAATAGAATTATTACAATTTCACTACAAAATTCATCCGAATCTAGCTAGCACAACAAATAGTTTTACTTTATACTGAACCATCGTTCATTTTATAAAACCACAATATACATTTTTTGGGCAAAATTCATGTTACATATTAAAGCATCTACATCGGCTAAGGTTATTTTCGTTTTTATTATTATGGTCACCTCGATGCTGGGTATTTTTGTCTCTGATATTTATGTCCCGTCGTTACCGAGTATTAGTGAGGATTTTGGCACGGGAGCCCACTTATTAGCATTTAGTGTTACCTACTACTTTATTGTTTTTGCCTGCGCCCAGCTTATTTATGGTCCTTTATCAGAGCGCTTTGGGCGACGCAAAATCTTTCTCACGGGACTTGCTATTAGTATTATTGGCACACTAATCACCGTGTTTAGTCTAAACTTTAGCATGTTAATGGTCGGACGCACACTCGAGGCCATTGGTATGGCAGCACCGATGTCATTGGGGCGCGTGATTTTACGTGATGTTATTCCTGATAAAGTCAAATATGCGCGCTTTATGTCATTTATGGGTATTGGCACCTTAATGGCACCTGTGATTGCACCAATTGTTGGCGCATTTCTAGCGCATGTTTATCATTGGCGTGCCGATTTTATTTTCATCTTAATTTTAAGTGTACTCTGTTATATTGGCGCTTATATTTATTTGGTTGAAACATTGCTAAACCCGAAAAAGCGTCTTTCGGCTAAACTATCCGTTAAAACCTATTTATGGGTTATGAAAAACAAAACATTTATTAAAAACATGATCATATCGAGCACCATTATGGGCGCTATCATTGCCTACTTATCAATAAGTGCCTTCTTATTTCAACAATACTTTGGCTTAAGCGAGATACATTACGCTATCGTTTTTGGTATCGGTGAAGCTTTAATTGCTGTAGGGATGTTTGCCAATGGCATGGCGCTTAAATATATTTCCATTGAGCGATCTCAAGTCATTGCTGTGATGCTTTTTTTACTTTCAGGAATACTCATCACGATTCAAGCTGTGTTCTTTAGCCATAGCCTTGAATTTATCATGCTCGCAGTCATTATCTTTAACTTCGCTGCAGGTGTCATTTTTCCAACCAGTAGCACCTTGGCTATTGTGACATTCAAAGCACGCTTAGGTGCCGTGGGTAGCCTATATGGCTGCATTAGTATGCTTGCTGCAGGTCTAATCAGTGGCTTTGCTTTATCTCTACCTTTAGAACCAAATCTACTGATCGCTTTATTGATCCTTGTGATGTCATTAGTTGCCGCGATCGTATTATTTGGCATTAAAGACAAAGCATGATTTCAAATGGTCATTGACCATCCCCGTTGCCTGCATAAAGGCATAACATATCGTTGGTCCGACAAAGCTAAAACCTTGTGATTTAAGCCATTTACTCATCTTTTTTGATTCTTCAGTAAATGCCGGAATTGCTTCATGCTCTGTATAAACAATCACTTGCTTAGGGGCAAATTGCCAAAGCGTGTCCACCATAGAGTGTGCTTTAGATAACTTAAGCCAAGCTTTTGCATTATTAATTACACTTTTGATCTTAAGACGATTGCGAATAATAGCTGTATTTTGCATTAAAGTTTCAACATCATCCGCTGTCATGTGAGCAACTTTATCAATCTGAAAACCATAAAAAGCTCGGCGATAATTCTCACGTCGCTTTAATATCGTCTGCCAACTTAAGCCTGCTTGTGCTCCTTCTAAACATAAGAACTCAAACAGCTTTTGCTCATCATACAGTGGCACGCCCCATTCATGATCATGATAGTCTTGCATCTGAAGACTTGAGTTTGCCCAAGGACAACGCATTAGGGTCATATCTTTTGCGTCCCTTGCAATGCCAAGCGAATAAGACTCTCAATACTATCCGCGTCATTTTTGACTTTTTGAACGTATTTTTCCGCTTCTTTGCGCTTATAACCAAGTGCTTCCAATGCATCAACCGCCTGATGAACCATTGAGCTTGCCTGATAATTCGTGCTTACCGAATCAATAGGGCTTGGATTCTCTTGTACGCTATGTGGCATATTCTGCGTTAAAGCATCTAACTCAAGGACTAATTTCGTTATCTTATCCTTCATCTCAATGATAATACGCTCAGCCGTTTTCTTGCCAACGCCAGGAATGGTACATAACAACCCATGATCTTGTGACTCAATGCAACCAACAAAAGTCACACCGTCCATGCTTGATAAGATCGCTAATGCCATCTTAGCACCAATGCCATTGATCTTAATAAGCTCTTGGAATAATCTGCGATCTGACTTAGTGGCAAAACCATAGAGTTGTTGCGCATCTTCGCGAACGACAAAATGGGTGTGCAATATCACTTCCTGCCCAATATCACCAAGCTTATAAATCGAGCTCATTGGCACCCATATCTCATAGCCGACACCAGCGGCTTCAACCAATATCAATGGCAGTTGCTTCTCAATAAGCTCGCCCTTTATTCTTCCAATCATCGTAATCGTCCTCGTACAACTTTGTTAGCCCCCGGAATAAACTGCAAACTATTGCGACTGTGAAAATGGCAAATTGCGATGGCTAAAGCATCTGCAGCATCGGCTTGTGGCTTGCTACTTAGTTGCAAAAAAGATTGCACCATATGCTGCACTTGAAACTTTGTTGCATTACCATTTCCAACAACAGCTTGTTTGACCTGCTTAGCTGAGTATTCATTAACTGTGAGATTTTGATTTGCCAAAGCGCACATGGCGACACCACGTGCTTGTCCAAGTTTTAATGCTGCTCCTGGGTTTTGAAACATAAAAATTTGCTCAATTGCCGCTTCCGTTGGTTGAAAAGCGGCAACAATGTCATTGATGCCATCTTGAATTTGCTTTAAGCGCTCAGCAGTTGATTCTTTCGTAATACGGATACAGCCACTGGTGACATACAAACATTCTTTTGCTTGCACTTTGATTACACCAAATCCAGTAATACGCGAACCTGGATCAATGCCTAAAATGATCACGAATTAAGTGCATCCATAACGCTTTCGTCAAACTCGACATTGCTATAAACGCTTTGTACATCATCCAAGTCTTCTAACCGATCGATCATATTCATAATTTTTTGTGCGACTTCGGCATCATCAATATTGGTTTTAACATCCGCATCCATCGTTACTTCAGCTGAAATTGGCTTTAGCCCCTTGGCTTCTAGCGCATCATTGACTTCTGAGAAAGTATTTGGATCAGTAATCACATCAATTGCACCATCATCAAAGCTCACTACATCTTCAGCGCCCGCTTCAAGCGCGACTTCCATTACCATATCTTCATCTAAGCCTGTGTCAAAGCTGATAATACCTTTTTTATGAAACATATACGCCACTGAACCATCGGTACCTAAGTTACCTCCAGCTTTAGTAAAGGCATGACGCACTTCAGCTACCGTACGATTACGATTATCGGTCATGCACTCAACAATAAATGCAACACCGGCAGGCCCATAACCTTCATAACGAATTTCTTCTAAGTTATCGCCCTCTTCGCCACCGGCACCTTTCTTAATTGCGCGCTCGATCGTATCTTTGGTCATATTATTCGACAATGCGGTTGCCACTGCTGCACGCAAACGTGGATTTGAGTCTTTGTCTCCTCCACCTAGGCGAGCTGAGACGGTTATCTCACGAATAAGCTTAGTAAACACCTTACCGCGTTTTGCATCTTCTTTTGCTTTCTTATGTTTAATGTTTGCCCATTTACTGTGACCTGCCATATTAAAACCTCTGTTAAATCTTTGATTCTTTTGATATTCAGCTTAATAAAACGCGGCAATTGTATCATAAAACATGACAAAACAATGCCGTGATTAGTGTGTTTGATATGATTTTTGTAAATTATATAATCTTAGCTATGCTTAACATTACAGGGAATATCAGGCAAGGATGATTTTAGTATGCAAGTTGATAGCTTAATCCAACCAATCAAAGCAATGCGTCTGCGTTATTTGCCGCTATTAATGATTTACTTCTCTTATGGTTGCAGCATCTTCTCAGGCATCGGCGAGTCATTTTTTGTCAAAGAACAATTAAACTTATCCGCTGAAAGCCTGATTGTTATCGGTGTATGGTTAAGCTTGCCATGGAATATCAAAATGGTTTTTGGGCAATTTGTTGACAGCTTGCCCTTGTTTGGCTCACAGCGCAAAGCCTATATCTATCTTGCTGCGATCTTAATGGTTTGTGGCTCACTATTGATGGCAGGGTTGGCAGGACGCTGGTCGTTTGTCGTGGCTTTAGCACCTGATAATACCCTTTTCTTTATATCATCACTTCTAACAGTCCTTGGTGTTGTGTTACAGGATGTCGTAGCTGATGCCATGAGTGTTGAAGTAGTTGAGCGCAAGGGGCGACCTCAAGAAGATATCGATAAAGACTTGGCAATGGTTCAACTCTTAGGACGCTTAAGTTTAAGTTTAGGCATGTTTCTTGTTGCTGGTCTTGGTGGCTGGCTTGCACAAGTGATGAGTTATCAAAATCTATTTCTACTGACCTTAGCGATTCCATTGATTAGTATTACGGGTATTTTGTGTATCCGCTTGGATAAAGTCCCAAGAAAACCGATCAACAAAACCGTGCTTATTGGTGGGCTGATATACGCTGTTTTTATTATTGTCATCGGCTTAAGTAATATTCCTTTTGCGCAAGAGATTGTTTTTGTCGTGTCGTTAGTGATTATTATTTATTTACTCAAATCAATTACTAAAGAATTACCGCGAGATTTATTGCGCGCTATTTTTGTCGCCGCCCTTATGATCTTTATCTTTCGCGCCTCGCCTACGGCTGGCCCCGGTGCACAATGGTTTATGATCGATGTACTTGGATTTGATAAAGCTTTTTTTGGCACACTTTCACAAATTGGTGCCTTTATGTCGATTGTCGGCATGTGGTTTTTCGCGCGCCTTATCACCGAGAAATCCATCGCATGGGTACTATTATGGCTCACTGTTGCAGGCTTTTTATTAGAATTACCACTTATCGCACTTTATTATGGTCTGCATGAGTGGACCATGGTTTATTTTGGTTTTGGTGCTCGCACCATTGTACTGATTGATAGCGCAATTGCCTCACCTTTTGCTCAATTGGCAATGATTCCAATGTTAGCCCTTATCGCGCGTTACGCACCTAAGGGCAATGCTGCGACTTGGTTTGCTTTAATGGCAAGCTTTATGAATTTAGCCCTAACCGCAGGATCACTGTTGAGTAAATACCTTAATCAAATCTTTGTCATCACACGTGAGGTTGTGAATCACACCAACAACACCATTACCACACCGGCGAATTATAGTGAACTAGGCTTGCTTTTAATCACCGTCTCAGTTATTGGTTTATTAGCGCCATTAATTGGCATTGTTGTCTATGCCCGATTTGCACAGAGATCAAAATCATCAAAATGCATAAAATAATCCCTGTTGTTACTTGCCTTTATCTGAGTCATTACCTACAATAACAAACCTCACTGGGGGCGAATATGGCTTCGACGGGAATGTCAATGTCTTACGGTGCATGCCGAGGGTGTATCTACCTCGTAAAACACGTTACAATTTGCTAATAACTGGCAAAAATAAAGCAAACCGCGTTGTAGCTAACGATGCAGCTTTCGCTGCTCGTAAAGCTGCTTAATCTAGCTTAAGAACCTAGATACGCACGAACCGATAGTATTTGCTTGTGAATCTATCTTACGTTCGTTCATATCTTTCACAAGATCGCCAAAGTGTCTGTCTAAACACTGCGGTTAAATCGTAAGACTCGCTTAAATGTTACCCTGATTTATCGGGTGGATTTAAGTTAAAGATAATAGATAAATCTAAGCATGTAGATCTGAAGATTGCGAGTTTGCGGACGCGGGTTCAACTCCCGCCGCCTCCACCAAATCAAAAACCAATCAATATACTAATAACCTTATAATAACGCTTTTAACCGCTAAAGTTGAACTCGCGGGACGTGGGGTGAGCTAGGGCACAAAAAGTGATTAGCTTTTTGCTGGCGAACGCCTGAAGCATGGATTGCAAAAGGCCGACTTGCAAACTTGGCAGGAAGCCAAGTGCAGCAAGAACTCCCGCCGCCTCCACCAAAAATAAGCACTATCAAAACCTTATAAATAAAATCATTTCGCAGTATATCTGTATGAGCGATGTGATTTATCTAAATATTGCTTTCCATCCTTACCCATCAGCCAAGTATTGCTGACTTGATTGATGGATATTGGTAAATATGAGTCAAAATTAATTTTGCGTGCCGTATTTATGTTGGCTTTCTCTTTTGATCGCCATTTTTTATGCCAAAGCTTTTTATCTTGCTTCTCACTTTGACAAGTTGTATAGCCAATAATAGGATTTTTGCGATAGCTGTTACTCATAATCAAATAACCTATCTAGCAAAGTGTAAATGAGGCTTGTAACCCATAATAGAAGATATTTGAGCTATGGTAGATACTGTTAAATTAGCCTCCCCTTTAATTATTTTAGATAATTGTGATGGACTTTTACCTAGCTTTGAAACCATGTCATTAAAGCCTATATTGTTATCAGACATATAGTGTATCACTGCCTGTGACACTTCATTTTGCAATGCTTGCAGCGCATCAAATTCAATTTTAGCTGCTTGTTCAATTTCTTTAATTTCTTCTTTATCAAGCCTTTTTTCAAGATGCTCTGAAAAACTTTTAATTTTCATAAGTGAATCTCCTTTAATAATTTTTTAGCTCTCTTTATATCTTTTTGTTGAGATGTTTTGTCACCCGCATGCAATAACAAAACCACACAATCCTTTTCAAATTTATAATATATTCTATAGCCAAATTTTCTTTTCCTTAGCTCAAACAATCCGCCACCAAGTGTTTTACTGTGTGGGAGTTTAAGTTTGTTACCACACATCTCCAACAGCTTAAGTTCCTTGGCAACTGATTTATATTGGGGAATAGTTAGTGCATCTAGCCATTTTTCTACTATTTTAAGATACTTTATTTCCCACATATCTAAAACTTTTTCTCTTTTAGTTCCTTTTATAGTAGTACGATAAAAAGTATTAATCAAGATATTATAAAACAATAGTTATCCCCACCGTTATTCCCTGCTAAGATTCTGACCTAGAACTATAGCAACTATTGCATAAGATCTATAAGACCATCAAAAGTGTAGCCAATTGACAAGAGAGGTCACTCACCTACAAAATATTTGCCTTTAATGCGATGTAAATTTCATAAGACTGCCCTGACACAGTATATCTAATCTCGATCCCCTTAACTGCCTTATACCAAAGCTCACGATCATTAGGCGCACCATCAACTTCTTCCCAAACGCCATTGGCATAGTAGAGAATTTGCAAATCATCCACATTATCAATAAGCTCTTGTGAACTTCCTGCATTATCAATATTAATCATAAGACTTTTAACGCCGCTTTGTTCGCGTAGATATAAAATATAGACATGGTATTGTGCCAAAAAACTGTCTTGGGCATAGCTGCGCGCTGGCCCCTCTTCAACAGGCACAGATCCGCCTGATGCATCTGCCGTTGCTTTCATTACTTGATAGCCTGCTCCATCTGCAAGCAATATATAGTCATTATTGCCAATATCTAACCCCGTTGTGATATTCATCGGTGAGGCACTGGCTGAAATCGCCCCCGATAATTCACTAGAAACAACCCCCTGCAACATTAAAAAGTCAGTTCCCGGAGCATGATTGCTTGGCGCAAAGAAGCTCAGCGAACTTGCAGCATAAACCGGTGGATAAGATAACGGATTAAAGGTGGAGCTTGTCACACGTAAGTCAACCTGCTGCCATGGCCATAAACCATAAGGCGATGGCGAGGTTGATTGATCCACAAGATTACGAAAGGTTTGAGCAACAACACTTGCCTTAGTATTATCCACCAATTGTGTGACTGTGCGAGTATAACTATGACGCACGGTGTAATACATCTCACCTGCCATCACCAAAACAAAAGCAGCAACAGCAATACCGATCAATACTTGAATTAAACTGGCTCCTTTTTCTTTTGTATTCATTCAATCACCTATCATCCTTAGCTATCCAGAATCACTGTGTAAGTACGTTGTTGCTCAACGTTTAACAAAGTATTACGTCCTGTTAATTGCGTTGTTCCTTGAGTAAAGACAATATTCCCCTCAGGCGCAAGCTCAATTGCTTCTCCGGTAATCCATGATCGTTCAATTCGGTTATCCAATAGAATATCGATGTCAACCTCATTATTTGTGCGACTTGCCACAGTGGCTGATCGCAGCATCACTGCCATAAATGAGGTAAAGACAAAGACTAATATAGTCAATGCGATTAAAGACTCAATCAAACCAAACCCGGCTTGTTTGCGTGACTTATAATAACGTTTATTACGTATCTGCTTTGTGTATTTCTTATATTTTCTATTACATACCATAGCCGCTTCCTTGATTGTCTCAATGATACATGCTTATCATAGACTTAATAAAAGTATAGCCTGAGAAATATTTTTTTGCAGCTTAGCAATCGATTCAAAAGTTCTTTTTACGCATTGATTCCATTAAACAAGCACTTAGTATTTTCTTTTGTTGCGTGACAAAAGCGCTCAAAGTCCTCACCACGCAATTTGGCTAAGCACTCCGCAACATAATAAACATAAGCTGGATAATTGGGTTTACCGCGATATGGCACGGGTGTTAAGTATGGCGCATCGGTTTCGATAAGTAGTCGATCTAGCGGAATTTTCTGCGCCATCGATTGCACATCTTGCGCATTTTTAAAGGTCACAATGCCTGAGATTGAAATATACATTCCCATATCAAGCGCTTTTTTTGCCATCTCCCAATCTTCGGTAAAGCAATGCAGCACGCCGCCACACTGGTCAATGCCATGCGTTTTTAAAATAGCTAATGTATCTTCTTTAGCGCCACGCGTGTGTACAATAACAGGTTTTTTTAGTATTTTTGCCGCTTCAATGTGGGCAATAAACTTCTGTTGTTGCAGTGAGTGTGTCTCTTGATCATTATAATAATAATCAAGCCCTGTCTCGCCAATTGCGATACATTTATCATGGTCGATATAATCGATAATAGTTTGTGCATCAAGCGGTTGAACGCCCTCAACTTCACTGGGATGCACACCAACAGAGTAATAAACTTCGGGAAAATCTAAAGCAATGGATTTAATTGCCTTGACATCTTCTAACGTAGTCGCAATAGAGATGATTTTTTCAACGCCTTTCGCTTTGGCTTCAGTGACAATTTCCTGAAGTGTCGGCTGCCCTTCTTTTTGTAAATAGTTGAGGTGACAATGAGAATCAATAATCATAAGAATAATAACAAAAGAGTGATTAAATCATGTGTTTAGCATCAACAGCACGAATCTCTGGCACATTGCGCATATAACCGTGATAATCCAAACCAAATCCAAATAAAAATTCATTTTCGACTTCAAGACCAGAGTAATTTGCTTTAATCAACCCCCCTTTATCCCTTGGCGCTTTTTTATCAAGCATCACCGCTGTTAAGACGTTTAAAGCACCACGATCTTCATAATAACGCTTAACTTCAGATAAAGTTAAACCACCATCCAAGATATCATCAAACAAAATAACCGTGCGACCTTGTGGATTAATATTGGGTGTTTTAACCCAATTTAGCATATTGGCACCCGTATACTCATTGCCATAGCGACTCGCATGAATATAATCAACCTGTAATGGAAAACGCAAGCGTTTAACAATTTCTGAGGTAATAAACAAGCCACCATTCATCACGCACACAGCAATCGGATTATCTTTGATGTGATTTTGTGTAATCTCAGTCGCTACTTTTTCAAATGATGCTTCTAAAGTTTGCTGAGGCACAATAACACGTGAAGCATCAAAGACTTCTTTAATGAAAGTAGGTGTAATTTTTGACATGGATTTTGACGTTTCGCTTTATGGAAATTTCAAGCTATTCTATCCGATTTCCTAATGAATGCGAACTAAAAAATTTAAGAAATAGATAACAATCAGGAACAAAGCAACCTTGACAAAACAAGGCTGCTTGTAATTCAAACAAAAATAATTACTGAGCCTTTAAAGGAACAGGAATACTTGCTTCAACACGTTGGTTGATTGACTGATTAGCTTTTGTTGTATTTGGCACTAATGGACGTGTATAACCATAACCAACCACTTCGATATTGCTAGCATCAACACCTTTAGAGATCATGTACGATTTAACAGCTTGTGCGCGATTTACTGATAACTGTTGGTTGTATTGTGCAAATGCTGGACCTTTTTTACCTTGTGAAGCAAAGCCTTGTAATACCACTTTCTTGATATCATACTCGTTCATAAAATTGATTAGGTTTTCAATTGCCGCTTTAGCTTTTGCGTTTAATGCGTAGCTGCTATAGGCAAACTTAGCATCTAAATGCATTGTTACTTTATCGCCATCAACCGTGTAGCAGCCGATAGATTCACGTGTCATACTCGAAGTACCTGCGTGGCATTCCATGACATTTTTTGGCAATGCATAAGCTGCGTGATATTCATTTTCACGCGCTTGTTGATCAGCTGCCACAGAACCCATGGCGCCATAAGCAGATGTATTATTCGCACCGCCAAAGTACAACCCAAGACCAATACTAATCATACTACCATTTGGTGTCTTAGAGCCAAAGGATTGAAGATAACGGTAGTCGGCTGACACATAAGCATTCGGAGCAAAGTCATACTTAACACCTAGACCTGCATCAAGACCAAATGAATTGGTTGTCATATCCATGTAACCGCCACCAATGGCAACATATGGTGTAAATTTAGTATTATTAGCAAAATTCCAAATACCTTCTGCTAAAACAGTTTTTTGGTTATTGCCCATGTAGCTCACACTTGCTTGTGCCGCAAGATTTTTGTTAAAGCCATAACCAACAGTGCCTGATACAGCAGGACCACTTTCAGAGTAGCTGTGATTGACATAACCGCCTAAGCCAAACTGTCCATATAATTGATTGCTATGATCATTTGCTGCAAAAGCTGCTGAACACAAACCCGCCGCTAGTAGACCAACAATGATTTTTTTCTTCATGTTTCTTCCTCATTTTTTTGGGTTATAAAAATAGTTTATCCATAACAGGACATTGCGGGAGCCTCACAATAAGAAGCTAATCCTTTTAATTAAACCGTGGTTAGTATAGTTAACTTTTTAGCAGACTGGGAGTGTTGTTAGCGCTTTTTCAATGAAAAAATTTAAATTTTATTGTCTATAGCAACTATCTAGGATTAAATAACCATAACTTATGAAATAAGCAATAAGGAAAATTTCATGCTGGAGATCTCCACAAAAATTCAAAAACTACGTCAATTAATGCAGCAAAAACAATATGATTTTTATCTAGCCCCTTCAACAGATGCACATAATAACGAGTATTTACCCAAAGCTTGGCAGCGCCGTCCTTGGATAAGCGCGTTTGATGGCAGTGCCGGTGAGGCGTTAATTGGTCAAGAAAATGCCTTTCTTTGGACCGATGGACGTTATTTTTTACAAGCTGAAGCGCAGCTTGATAGCAGTATTTATAACTTACAAAAACAACAAGGTTTTGCTTCCGAATTAGAGAATTGGCTAAGAGACAATGCCTATGGCAAAAGCATCGCTATTGACCCAACTACCGTATCGATTAAACGCGCTAAACAGCTTGAGGAAGTTATGCACTCACTTGAAGGTAAGTGCATCTTTGATCAAGAAAATTTAATCGATCAAGCTCGCGTCACCCTAAAAGATCAAAGCACATTGCCACATAGCAGTGTGTTTTTACAAAAAGACCATTTCAGTGGCAAAGATACCACGACGAAGCTTAAAGAAATGCGTGCACTGATGCACAAGAGCAAAGTTGATGCGCTAGTTGTTAGCATGCTTGACGAAATTGCGTGGTTACTCAATATTCGTGGCAATGATATTGATTTTAACCCGCTAGTGATTAGTTACGTGATCCTTTATAAAGATCGCTGTGAGTTTTTTGTTGATGAAACCAAATTGAGTAATGAGGTTAAGTCTATTCTTGAGGCTCAAGGAGTTAGTATCATGCGTTATGATGTATTTTACCCACAATTATCAAAGCTTCAAGGCAAAATCTGGATTGACCCACACACGGCAAATTATGCCATCTTACAAAACTTAAATATCGAATGTAACGATCATCTTGCGCATTTTGCACCATCACCTATCGCACTTGCAAAGGCATGTAAAAACATCACTGAAATTGATGGCAGCAAGTATGCGCATAAAAAAGATGCTATTGCGATGATCGAATTTATTCATTGGCTTGAAAATCACTGGCATGAAGGCGTTGATGAGCTTAAAGCGCAAGATATGCTATTGAAATTCCGTCAAAAACAGCCTAATTTCAAAGGTGCGAGTTTTGATACCATTAGCGGCTTTGCCTCAAATGGCGCAATTATCCACTATCGCTCATCTGCTCAGACTTCTAAAGTCATTGATAATAACAACCTTTACTTACTAGATTCAGGTGGACAGTATTTGGAGGGTACAACAGATATCACTCGTGTATTTCATCTAGGCAACCCAACATCGGAACATAAATACTATTACACATTAGTGCTTAAGGGGCACTTGGCAATCCAAAATGCAAGCTTCCCTAAAGGCACGCGTGGCGAGCAGCTAGACACACTTGCCCGCCAGCCATTATGGCAACAACAGTTAAACTATGGACATGGTACAGGTCACGGTGTTGGCAGCTTCCTATGTGTGCATGAAGGACCACAGCGTATTTCTCCAGCCTTTAGCAATCAACCACTTGAATCTGGCATGATTGTAAGTAATGAGCCAGGAGTTTATTTCCCTCATCAATTTGGTATTCGTATTGAAAACTTATGTTTTGTTAAACCGATGCGCGAGCAAGCACACCATGATTTTGGCGATTTTTATTGCTTTGAAGATCTAACACTCGTGCCTTATGCGCGCAATTTGATTGACACTGCACTTTTGACTAATGATGAGATTAAGCAGATCAACAGTTACCACTTGCGTGTGGAAAAAGAAATTCTGCCAATGATCAGTGATGAGGCGATTAAAGCATGGTTAATTGCCCAAACTAAGGCATTATAACTTTGACAACTTTGCCATATTAGCAAGTAATACCTTTTTGCCACCACCTGCTTGAAAATCGATGTGATAACATAGATCATCACCCTGCCCTTCAGTTTTTAGAACAACGCCTATACCAAACTTTGGATGAACAACACAATCACCTGATTTAAAGGCATTGCTATTTACACTTTGAATTTGCATAAACTCAAAAGGCGACATGCCAAAACTTGTTTTTTTGGTTTTTTTAGTTTTTTTAGTTTTTTCCATTTTTGACGATTGTATATTTTTCATCTGCTGGCGGACATATTGAATATACTCATCTGGAATCTCATCCAAAAACCGCGACTTAATCTGATAATTAACATCCCCATATTGATGGCGCACTTTACTAAAGCTTAAAGTAAGATAACGCATTGCGCGCGTGATACCAACATAACAAAGTCGCCTTTCTTCAGCTAATTTGTCACGCACCTCAATCGAGCGCGATGATGGAAACAAGCCATCTTCAAGCCCTGTCATAAATACATAGGGAAATTCAAGACCTTTTGCCGTATGCAGCGTCATTAATTGTACTGCATCCATATTATCTTCAGCTTGCATCTCCCCAGACTCAAGCACGGCAAAACTTAAAAACTCAACCAGTAAATCCTCATCAGCAACATCCTCCACAGGCGGAATAAACTCATTAGCTGCATTGACTAACTCTTTTAAGTTTTCATGCTTTTGTTGTGCCTTCTCAGCTTTTGATTCCTGATGCATTAACATTAAACCACTGGCATCAAGCACGTGATGCATTAACTGCCCTAAAGTCAATGCATCTTTCAATGCAGACATATCTTCAATCAAATCAATAAATCGCTGTAGTGCTTGAGAGGCGCGGCTACTAAACGCTTTTATTTCAATCATCTGTAATGTCGCATGCCATAATGACAAATCATTTGCTCTGGCATATTCACGGATACTTTCTAAGGTTTTATTACCAATGCCGCGCGTTGGTAGATTAATCACCCGCTCAAAGGCTAAGTTATCGGCGCGCAAAGCAATTAAACGCATGTAAGACAGTGCATCTTTGATCTCTGCGCGATCAAAAAAGCGCAAGCCCCCATAAATGCGATATGACAATCCACGCTTAAGTAATGCCTCCTCGATCACACGTGATTGCGCATTAGAGCGATACAATATAGCAATATCAGCCAAGGAAATGGATTGATTATGATGTAAATCATCAATTTTATCGGCAATATAATCCGCCTCATCACGCTCATTAAACGCCTCATAAAGTGCTATCGGCTCACCTTTTTCAGCTTCAGACCACAACATCTTGCCCATGCGTTTGTTATTATTGGCAATAACGGCATTAGCCGCATCTAAAATCAGCTGTGTGGAGCGATAATTCTGCTCCAAACGCACGACTTTGACGGGTGATAAATCTGCTAAATAATGTTCGATATTTTCAACTTTTGCACCGCGCCAACCATAAATGGATTGATCATCATCACCAACCGCCATAAAAACGTTATTGTCTGATTTAAGACACATCAACCATTTATATTGCACACTATTGGTATCTTGAAACTCATCAACCAATACGTACTGAAAGCGCTTTTGATAATAGCTGCGAAGCACTTCATTGTGTTTAAACAACTCATACGCGTATAGTAGCAAATCAGCAAAATCTAACGCATTATCTGCCTTTAAACGTGCTTCATAAGCTTGGTATATTTTAACCACTTCGCTATCAAACTCAGCTGTTGGCAAATCAATCGCGCGCATTCCTTCATCTTTTTTACCATTAATAAAACCCTGAAAATACTTAGGTGGATAATATTTCTCATCTAAATTTAAACTTTGAATGACTTTTTTAATGACTTGTAATTGATCACCTTGATCGAGTACTTTAAAACGTCGATCAAATCCAATCTCTTGTGCGTGTTGGCGCAATAATCTGTGTGCTATGCCGTGAAATGTACCAATCCACATACCAACCGTTGAAAAACCCAGAAGCTCTTCAACCCTACCGCGCATCTCACGCGCCGCTTTATTAGTAAAGGTCACAGCCAATATATTCAAAGGCGAGATATTTCTCTCTTGACACAAATAGGCAATGCGATGCGTTAACACACGCGTCTTACCACTGCCAGCGCCGGCTAAAATCAATGCATTTTCATTTGCTAAAAGTACGGCTTCTTGCTGCGCTTTATTCAGCGTTTTGATCATATCAAGCATCACTGTCATCACATTACACACCGTGATAATGATGTTTTTCGACAATGATCGTACGCGGTTGATAGGCAATCGCTAAAATTAAGCAAATCAACCAGACAATAAAAGTAAAACCAAGTAATAAGTTAACAATAAAGATGATAATGGCGCTCGGATGCTGCTTTTTAAAAGCAATATAGCTTGGTAAAAAGTAAAGCATCAATAGCAATACGCCAAGTAACACAAGCATTGAAAGCGGAAAAAAGAACAAAACAGCAACAACGACTGCAACAACAAACAGCAAATTAAGAAAAATACGCATGAACAGATTCCAGAGTTAGTCTTTTTTTATCTGACAAAATCATAACAAAGATTGCTTGTAAAAACCAAAGCAATCGTATTTTTATCTACTTATTACTGTCTTTTTGGCTTAATCTTGTTATGCTTACTGCCAATCTAAAGTAACACGTTTACTGCAATGACAATAACCCCACCGCTTCGTTGGAAGTTACGGTTTGAGAACTTCTCTAAAGCCTATCATGTATTACAAAGACGAGTAACTGAATATCAGCAACATCAAGATTCAGAAGCCTATCAAATGGCTCTAATTCAAGGTTTTGAAATCATTATAGAGCTATCGTGGAAAGTATTAAAAGATTATCTTGAGAATGAAGGTTTTCAGGAAGTTAGCACACCAAAGACGGTGATACGTCAAGCGTATCAGTCAAACATCATCGATCAAGGAGAGCTTTGGCTTGAAGCGCTTCAGCTTAGAAACTTAGCAAGTCATACTTATGATGAAACAACCACGAAGATAATGCTTACATTTATTGTTGATAAGTATCTAAAGCTCGTCACACAACTTTATCAAACCTTAGAGTCACAGCAATGACAAAATGCGGGTTAAGCAAAGATCAAATGCGCAGTATTCATGTTATTTTATCCTCATTCCCTGAGGTTAAAACAGCCGTTTTATTTGGCTCACGCGCTATGGGCAATTATAAAGAGGCATCAGATATTGATATCGCTCTTCTTGGTAAAGAAATTAACTTCAAAGTATTGATCAACCTTAAAGATCAATTTGAAAATAGTAATATTCCCTATTTCGTTGATCTTGTTGATTATCAAACAATTGCTTCGGAAGCACTATTAAAGCATATCAATGATGTAGGAATTACTATCTATTCCGTCCCTAGATAAGGTTGGTGACGGCACACTATTCGTACTTAAACAGCTATACCAAAAGTCGATGACTATGAAATCAAGTCATCACTCATCTCATATTTCCTTTAATGTTTGTTGCTGATAACTATAAACGGCTTGATCTGAGTTTGTAGATTGCAAATACGGATTACCACTAAGAATATTGTCCAACAGACTTTGCTCATGCTCAGTTAACTCTTCCGTTAAATGGAAGTGAGCCAAACGTTGTAATCTTGAGCTTAATTGCAATGGGTTATGACCATACTGACACAACAGCGCATGATAATCTTCAGCCTGCTCAACATGTAATAAACAGTTATCATAACTATCAAAATCGATTTCAACGGATGTTGTACGCCCTATAATATTGTGCTTGCTACTGAGCATATCTTGATATGCGCCAACAAACATAAAGGCAAGATCATTAATCTCAGTGCATGGCAAGTTAATATAATCATTGCCTTCTTTGTCTTTAAAAACACCATCAGCATCACATGAGATATCAAATAACTGGCAGTCGATAGTTTGCGCTTCTGAGTAGTGTGTTACTGGTAATAATGGGAAATGCTGTCCAATTCCCCAGTGATCTGGCAACGACTGAAACAACGAAAAGTTAAGCCATAGTTTTTGCGCATTGTGATCACCCAAATAGCTAACACTTGGGCTGTCAACTAAATCAGCTAAATCAATTTCACCATTTAACCAACCTACTTGTAAAGCCTCATCATAGCTTGTTTGAGTAACGATTTCATTTTCTGCTTTTTGATAAAGAGGTGAAACGATTAACACACTTGACATCGCACTGACCGCTCTGCCTGACTCAGTAATAATCGTCGGATGTGGTAGTTGAAAAAGATCGATAAAATAGCTAAATGTTCTAACAATCGTTTCAGCATAATATGGCAATTGAAAACGTGGATTTTGGGTGTCTTCATAATCAATACCTATGCCACCACCTAAATCAATCATAGTGAGATTTGCACAGTCATTTAATAGATTGCCATATAAGCAAACCATCATATTAATATGCTTCTCAACCTGACTTAATTGCTTAAGCTGTGAACCGATATGTCCATGCAGCAACACTACTTTGTCATTAAGATTAAGTGCTTTTAGCTCATTATTGACAGAATGAATATCTTTTAAGCTAAGACCAAATTTAACACTATGCAAATCCTCATGAAAGGGTTTTGTGCGATAGCCCAACTTAAAGTAAATCACCGATTCATAGCTTAGCGATTTAACAACTGCTAACTCATCAACATTTTCCAACACCATAATGACCGTGTAACCTAGCTTGCCAGCTAAATTGGCAAGCTCATAAAACGCTTTGTCTTTAAAGCCATTGCAAATGATAGTATTTTCCTTCGCGGCAAGTGCTAACACACTTAATAACTCAGACTTGCTACCAACCTCAAAGTTAAAAGGTAAATCATGTTTATAAGCGCACTCTTTTAAGGTTTCCATCACCACGGCATTAGGGTTTACTTTGATGGGATACGCTAACTGATAAGCACCTTGATAACGGTAATTTGCCATTGCATTTGCAAAGCTTTGATAAAGGCTTAACATCCTATCTTCGGTGATATGTTTAAAGTTTAGCACGCAAGGCTTATTGCCGCCCTTTTCTAGTACTTTATCAATGATTTCTGTCAATGGTTTCGACTGTGTGAAGCTCTGACCATAATGAACACACAACTGATTGTTTTGATCATAACTGAAGTAAGGCTGAAATGTGTTACGTGTGTTAAATGACTGAAGTTACGCACTTTTAAATTTCTCACATTCATGTTTCATTTTTAAATACATTTGATAACTTGCTTGATTCGCC